>DYPH01000117.1 GCA_020720045.1 Sorangium cellulosum
CGGCTGGGTTCGCTTCGCCGGGTACAGGCTCAGCTTTAACTGAGAGCGGTCTAAATCGGTGGCGGGGCGGGACGGCGGGGTGGGCCGGATGGACAGCGCGGAAGGCGTGCATCGGGGAAAGGTCCCCCTGCGTTGGGGAAAAACCGGTCTCTTTTCGGAAGGATCGGTCGTCGATGACAATCGGGTATTTGATGTGATCGAGGGCGCCCGGCGGGAGCTTCGGGAGACCAAAGCGGCCGAGGGCGGCGGCGATAAAGGGCTCGGGCACCGGGATCGATGTGCGCCCCGCCTCCTTGATCACTGTGGAAAGCGGCATCGGGCTGCGTGCGGCAACATTGAAAACGCCGTGGGGGCGCGCGCGGACGGTCGCCGCAATCGCCTCGGCGAAATCGCTTTCGTGGAGGACCTGAAAGAGGGGATCAAAGCCGAGGAGCGTCGGCACGCGGGCGCCACGCAAAAAGGAGCCGAGGGTCCCCTGGCCGGTCTCACCAAGTGTGTAACTTGCACGCAAAATGGAGGTTCGGAACTCGGGACGGCGCCAGAGGGCGGTCCCTGCGTAGAGATCGGCGGCGACGAGGTCGGCGAGCTCAGGGAAGCGCCCAAGACCGAGCGGCGGCTCATCTTCCGTGTGGTACAGCGGCGAGTCGGGGGCGGCGCCGTAGTAGGTGTGGCGCCCAACAAAAACGAAGTGTTCCGCGCCGTAGGTCTGGCAGTGGGCCAACACCGCACGCGTACCGCCGAGGTTGATCCGATAGCGGTCTTCGCTGCGGGCGAGCAAATGGGTCACCGTCGCCATGTGGACGACGGTCTGCGGCCGAAACTTTCGGAATACTTCTTCCGCCGCTCGCTTGCGAATATCGGCGGCAAAAACGGTAATTCCCGGCGGGGCGTCCGTCCAGGGGCGGCGATCGATGCCCGTAATTTCATGACCTTCCGCCAGGAGGCGAAGGGCGACAACACGACCGAGCTTTCCTGAGATTCCGGGGACGAGAATGCGCATCGCGAAGGCTTTCCGAGCAAAGAACCGAGAAGAAGGCCCTTCCTCTCGCTTTAGAGATTTTAGCGACCGGAGCGACGCGCCATGCCGTCGTCGAGGATCTTCCGAATGCTCGCCTTCACCTTTGCGACACATTCGCGAATGTACTCGTCGTCTTCGTTGCCCGTTCCTTCAAAGAAGAGTGGCTCACCGAAGAGCAAGTCGAGGTGGACGGGCAACGGGATCGGCAGCCCCCAGGGCGTAACCGGGACGTAAGGGACGCCAAGCAACTTCCCGAGAGTATAGGCATTTCGTATCGTCGGCACCGCCTCACCGCCGCCGAGGAAGCCGAACGGAACAATCGGCGCTTTCTTCGCGATCGCGAGACGGACAAACCCGGTTCCGAACTCGAGGAGGTCGTAGCGGTTCTTGAAGAGCTTTTCGGTCCCTTTGGCCCCTTCCGGGAAAACCAAAAGGGCGCGCTCTTCGTCGAGGAGACGCTCAGCGTGCTCGGGGAGCCCGGTGAACTGGCCCGCGCGGTTCGCCCAGAGGTTCGCAAAGGGCAATTTATTGAGGAATTTCTCAACCATTCCCTGGGCGAGGCGGGGCGGATCTTTCCGAAAGAAGAGCGACGCGAGCACCATCGCGCCGTCGAGGGCGAAGCCGCCCGAATGGTTGCCGACGATCATGCAGCGGCCGCGATCGGGGACGTGCTTGATGCCGTGCACTTCCAAGTCGAAGTAACGTCTTGAAAATACGTCAAGAATCGTCATCAATCGAGCGACGTGCTCCCGGGAGACCCCGAAGGGATCGACCCCGGCTTCGTTCCAGGAAACATCGAGGCGGGCGGCGCGCGACTGCGCTTCGGAGGAGGCAAGGAACGGCATTCGGCCGGGGAGCGTCGCACAAAGTTTGTCGCGTCGTCACCGGTCCCTTCGCGGCTGGGCGAAATCGGCCCATTTCGCCTGTTGACGTTTTTCAACAGACGCGGTCTCACGGTCGGCCATGCGCCCCCTTCCGCTCCTCGGTTCTCTGCTCGCCCTCCCCGTCGTTGCCGCCGCGTGCGGTGGACCGGCCACGCCGACCAAACAGGCGGACGCCGTCCCCTCGGCAACGGTGAGCGCGGCCCCGTCGAAGCCGGCCGCGGTCACCGTCGGCGCGACGAACGTCGTCCCGCGGGCCGACTTCAATCGCATCGCTGGCGAGCTCGCACTCCCGCTCTTTTGGGGGGCAGATTCCAACAAAAACGGTTCGTTGGACGCCGATGAGCTTGCCGTGATTTGGTCCCCCTTCGGGACCGGGGGCGAGTCACCCTACAAGGCGTCCTGCGGCTTTGGCCCCGGCTTCGCGGGCGCGTATGCCAAGATCGTCGCCGAATACAAGACGCCGACCGCCGCCGACGATCGGCGAAAAAAAGTCCGTCTTGAGCTTGCGCAGGGGCGGCCGACGCTCGTGGCGCCGAAGCTTGCCAACGAGACCGACGCCGATCGGCGTTTCGTCGCGGAAATTCTTGCGGCGGCGGAGATTGTCGAAGATCTCTTCCACGATCAAATGGGGATTACGAACCTCCCCGCGCCGGAAGATGCCGAGAGCAAGATGCTCTTCTTCCGCAATCATGGACCGAAATGTGAGGCGCCGAAGACGGAGAACGATCCGAACTGCAGCGCGCTTCCGGCGAAGGTTGAAGAGAAGCTGACGGGCCTCTATCCCAAGGGACTCGCTGGTGAAAAGGGTTTCTGTACCTTCCTTTCGAACCACGCCGACGCCACCAAGTTGATGGACCCGTTTACCGTCGTTATCGGTACTCACGATGCGCCGAAGGCGGTCCCCTATCACAAGTACTATCAGTCGAAGAGCGAGCAGATCGCGAAGCACCTCGATACCGCCGCCAAAGAGTTTGATGCTGGGAAAGAAGCAGCATTGATCGCCTACCTCAAGGCGGCATCCAAGGCCTTCCTCGATGGGTCCTGGTTTGCCGCCGACGAAGCCTGGGCGAAGATGGATACGAAGAACTCGCGCTTCTACCTGCGCATCGGGCCCGACGAGGTCTATGCAGAGCCGTGCAGCACGAAGGCGCTCTTTCATACGAGCTTTGGCTACGTCGACCAGAGTTCCATTGAGCTTCAGAAGAAGCTCGATCCCTGGAAGCAGAAGATGGAAGCGGAGCTCGCGAGCTTGGCTGGGGCTCCGTATAAGGAGCGAAAGGTCTCTTTCAAGCTTCCCGATTTCGTTCAAATCGCCCTCAATGCCGGCGATGCACGCAATCCGTTCGGTGCCACCATCGGCCAGTCGCTGCCGAACTTCGGCCCCGTTGCCAACGAAGGGCGCGGCCGGACGGTCGCGATGACCGGATTTTATCAAGATCCGGATAGCTTGACGGCCGCTCGCTCGACCGCAGAGTCGCTCCTCTGCGCCGACGCCATGGCCCTTTACGTCGACTCACCGGCCCCCCAGCTCATGAGCACCGTGCTCCACGAGGCGGCCCATAATTTGGGTCCCGCCCACCAGTATAGGGTCGGGAAGCTCACCGATCGTGAGGTCTTCGGTGGCCCGCTTGCGAGCACCCTCGAAGAATTGAAGGCCCAGACCGCGGCGCTCTACTTTACCGATTGGCTTGGGTCGAAAAAGGAATTGACCGACGAGGAAGTGAAGCGGGCCCACGTCCGCGATCTCCTCTGGAGCTTCGGCCACATTTCCCGCGGCATGTACGAAGCCGACAAGCACCCGCGCAACTACAGCCAGCTGGCCGCAATTCAGCTCGGGCTCCTTGTCGAAGGGAAAGCGGTCGTCTGGAAAGCGGCGGAGAAGGCGGCGAACGGTAGCGACCTCGGCTGCTATTCCTTTGATTTTACGAAGTATCCGGCGACGGTGAAGGGGATGATGTCGCGGGTCGCGAAGATCAAGGGCAAGGGGGACAAGCACGACGCCGAGGTGCTGATCGGGCGCTTCGTCGATGGCGCCGACGCGGCGAAAGTCCACGAGCAAATCGCGGAGCGCGTCCTCCGAGCGCCCAAGGCGAGCTTCTATTACGCCCGCTCGGAAGGCTCGTGCGCGAAGTGACCCGCGAATGACGCCCCCGTTCGAGGCCCAAGATGGGCTAACGAGCGAATCTCACCACCGAACCTCGAAGAGAAGATCCCGATGATTCAATGGCCGGAAGACGCAAAACTGTCGAAAATTGCGAAGGAAAACCTCGCGCTTCTTCGCAAGGCGGGCCCCCTCGGTGACCTGGAAGACTCCAAATCCGAGTGGACCCTCATCAACTGGCCCTGGATGCCCGATCCGCCGCACCGTTTCATTTTCCGAAGCGAAAACTTCGAGATGCGCACGCTGACCCGTGCCGACGGCGGCCTCTGGACGATCTCTGAGAATCCCTGAGTCGTCGCCCATGCGCGATCCCCTCTCGCCTGCGGCACCAGACCACGGCCCCACGGAGCCGGAGGCGACTGGCGTACGATTTCCATCCGCGCAAAACGCGGATGAGAACGGGGTCGTCTGCATTGGTGAAGATTTCCGGCCAGGTACGCTCCTCACCGCCTACCGGGCCGGCATTTTTCCGTGGCCGCAAACGATTCGGCGCCAGGTGCGTCCGCTCCGTCCAATTCCGCGGAGCGCGAGCCCTCGACGCTTCGTTCACGAGACGCGCGAGACGGTCGTCCTCTGGTTTTCGCCCGATCCCCGCGCGATTTTCCCCCTGGGGCCGGAGCCCCATTGGTCGCGGACGCTCCGTCGCACCCTCCGGCAGACCCCCTTTCGGGTCACGGTCAACACCGCCTTCACCCAAGTGATGGAGGCTTGCGGGTCGACGCGACCGGAGGGGACGTGGATTTCTGAAGGTCTTTGCGCCGGTTACACGGAACTTCACCGGCTCGGCCACGCCCACAGCGTGGAAGTCTGGGAGGGGGACGAACTCGTCGGCGGCATCTACGGCGTGCAGATCGGCGCCGCTTTTGCTGGCGAATCGATGTTCCACACGCGGACCGACGCATCGAAGATCGCCTTCGCCCACCTCGTCCAGCGGTTGCGGCGGGGCGGCTTTAAGCTCTTCGACGTGCAAGTGCTAAATCCCCATCTGGTCTCGCTCGGCTGCGTCGAGCTTCCACGAAGGGATTTTTTGGAAGCCCTTGCCGTAGCCCATGAGCGAAAAGCGACGATTCTTTTTTAAGTTCAGGCACTTTTACAAAGATGGGCGTCTTCGGAAAAGGCGTGCATTCCGCGGGAATAGAAGCGTGTCGGGGCCGGTTTGCAAAAGACCGGCCCTTTTTGCGTTTTGTTCGTCGTGCCCTCCAGAGCATCCGAACGGTCAACTTTTGGTGACCAAGATTCGCGCGGTGCGCCGTAAGCCCAGGAACCGGGGCGTTTTCGGGAAGATTTTGCAGCCCCCTACGAATTCGGCGCGCAAATTCGCGCAGATTGCGCACGGAAGATTGTCCAGCCCTTTACGAAATCGATCGGCGACCCAAAACTTTCGAAGCCCGCGGTTCGTAGGTGGTTGCTCGGAAGAGACCAACGTCACCCAACGTCGCAACTCCGGCGCCGCCACTTCGGTGGAGGCGCTTCCGCACCGAACCGCGAACTTGTCCGTTCGCGCACCACGCTTGACTGACCGGGACGCTGCGTCCCCCGTCGAGGAGACTCCCTTGAAAAAGCAAGCCACTGCGGCTCCGATTCCCTCGGAAACCGTTTCCAAGATGCCCCCTGCGCCTGCGCGGGAAGTGCTTTCGGCCCCGCTGGAGTCGGTCGACGCCTATTTCCGCAAGATGTCGCGCGTCCAGCTGCTGACCCGCGAAGGGGAAGTGGAGCTCGCCAAGAAGCTCGAAGACGGCGAGCAGATGATGCTCGAAGCGCTCCTCGACTCGCCGGTCGCAAGTGCTGAGCTTGCGAAGGTCGGCGACGAGCTGAAGCGCGGCAAGACGCGCGTCCGTGACCTCATCCGCAATATCGACGATGAAGGCTCCCAAGACGCGGAAGTCGCCGAAAAAGTTGCGAAGTTGTTCCAAAAAGGGGCGAAGCTCCTCGAAGCCGTCGCCGAAGCGGGCGCCCGGCCGACGAAGGCCGTCCGCGAAAAGCATGCGACCGACCGCGAAAAGCTCGTGACGGCGCTCGCCGAACTCCGGATCGACCGACCGGTCCTCGACCGGGTCGAGCGCCGGCTGCGCATCGCTTCGAAGGACGAGACGCTCCGCGACGCGATCCGCGCAACCCAACTCCGGATGGGCCAGGGACGGCGCCGCGCGGAGGCGGCCAAAGCGGAACTCATCGAGGCGAACCTTCGTCTCGTCGTCTCCCTCGCAAAGAAGCACACGAACCGAGGCCTTCAACTTCTTGATCTTGTTCAAGAAGGGAACATTGGTTTGATGCGGGCCGTCGACAAGTTCGACTGGCGCCGCGGCTACAAGTTCTCGACGTACGCGACCTGGTGGGTGCGGCAAGCGATCTCGCGCGCCATCGCCGACCAGGGGCGGACGATCCGCGTGCCGGTGCACATGTTCGAGAGCCTCCAGAAGCTCGTCCGCACGAGCCGGGCGCTCCTCCAGGAGTACGGCCGCGAGCCGACGCCCGATGAACTCGCTGAAAAGACGGGCATTCCCGTCGACAAGGTCCGCTCGGTCCTCCGCATCGCGAAGGAGCCGGTCAGCCTCGAGACGCCGATGGGGGCCGACGGCGAGGCCTCGCTCGGGGAGTTCGTCCCCGACGAGAGCGGGGTCGCCCCGGACGAAGCGTTCGCGAAATCTCGTTTTGGCGAGCAGACGCGGGAACTTCTGAAGACGCTGACGCCGCGGGAAGAGCGAATTCTGCGGATGCGCTTCGGCATCGACGAGCCGGGCGACATGACGCTCGAGGAGGTCGGCCAGACCTTCCACCTCACGCGCGAGCGGATTCGCCAGATCGAAACGAAGGCGCTTCGAAAGCTGCGTCTCCCCTCCCAGCACCGGAAGCTCCGGACCTACCTCACCGGTTGACTTCGGCTTTGTGAACCAAGAAAGGCGCTCTCCTCACGGAGGGCGCCTCTCTTTTTTAAGGGGAATCGGTTACTTGGCGCTTCCGCCCGCGCAGGGTGGGCTTGGAAGGACCTGGCCGTTTGCGTGCCATTCGGTCGGCGTGCGCGCGGTGACTGCGAGGGCGTGAAGGCCGCTGTCGAGCTCGGCGCGGAGGGCGTCAAAGACGAGACGGTGACGCTGAACCGCAGAAACACCGGCGAATTTCTCGGCGACCACGAGGACGCGGAAGTGGGTCTCCGAGCCGCGGGGGACGTTGTGACCGTCGCTTTCGTTGGTCACCTCGAGGTGGCTGGGCGCGAAGGTCTCTAGGAGCTTCGCTTCGATGGTCGCTGCGCGCGCCATCAGTTGGCGGCCCCCGGCGTCGGCGACGCCGCGACCTCGAAATCGGTCGAGTTATTGTTCGTGTCTCGGCCGTTTGGAGAGCGTGCGATGCTCTGCGCTTCTGGGGGGGCCGTCGCCGCCTTCGTTTCCGAGTTGGCGACCGTGGCGGTTCCCCAACCGACCGTGTCGATACGGGTCGTGCCGAATACGATCCCGACGGAACCGCCGGTATCTTTCATGCCGTTCGCGAGCGTTCCGTCGGTCGACGGTACGGTTGCACTGCCGATGAGCGCGTACCCCCCAGCGGGGACCGTCAGCGAACTTGTCGCCCCGTTGAAGAGGGTGCCGTCGGTGGGGCCGTCCGCGGAACGGTAAACGAGCTTGTAGGAGCCGAAGCTCTTCGCGCAGCTGTTTGGATTGTAGATCTCGACCCACTCGAAGCCGGTCTCTTTCCCGGCACCGGTCGTGAGGATCTCGTTGACCAGCAAAGTATCGGTACAGCCGGCGCCACCACCACCGGTGTCGGCGGGGCCGGTATCGGCGGGGCCGGCATCGACGACCACACCGGTGTCGGCGGGGCCAGCATCGGTCGAGCCCGACGACGTATTCCCAGAAGTCCCGGAAGTTCCCGAGGTTCCGGACGTTCCCGAAGTGCCGGAAGTCCCTGACGAGGTCCTCCCGCTGTCCTTTTGGGTCACTCCGCCGTCGCTCTCCACGGCGTCGCCATCCTCAACACCGACGGCGCATGCCCCAAAACAAACGGCGCCTGCCACAAAAAGGAGAGCAAATCCAAAGTTCTCGCTGCGAGACGTCTTCATGAGGCACCGCCCGGCCGGCGACGAGCTTGGGCCAGGAAGGCGGCACGGCTCCGTTCGGCGAGGGCATCGCCGAAGGCGGCTTCGGACGCATCGGCATCGAGGAACCGGTTCGCGTCTGCCGCGATCGCGCCGTCGGCGCCGAGGGCCGGAAAAGTATCGGTCGAAGATGGATCTCGCATCAGTTCCTCAGCGAAAAAGGGGCGTAACGGCGTGCTTCGTACCACGCGCACTTCGGAGCGCCAGGTGAAGTTTGCGCAAACCCAACGGGCCATTTCCGGCAATTTTGCGTCGCGCGTCGGCCTCAACTCAGACGAAGAAATCGGGAAACAGCTCGGCGCCGGGGACCAACGCGTAACCGTCGAAGTTGGTGACGCCTTCCGCGGCGAGCACTTCGTCGTCGATGTAGAAATTTCCGGAGGTTGTCTTCGCCGGGCGGAGGAAGATCGCGTGGGCGGCGTCGGCGCAGATTTCCGGCTTTCGGCTGCCGCGGAGGGTGTCTTGCCCGCCGAGGAGGTTTTCGACGGCGGCCGTCGCGATGACCGTCCGCGGCCAGAGAGCGTTCACTGCGACTTTTCCTCGGTATTCCTCCGCCATGCCGAGCACGCAGAGGCTCATTCCGTACTTGGCGATGCTGTAGGCGACATGGGGGCCAAACCACTTCGGATCGAAGTTGAGCGGCGGGGAAAGATTCAAAATATGGGGATTTTCCCCCTTTTGGAGGTGCGGGAGGCAGACCTGCGAGCAGAGGTAGGTCCCACGGGTGTTGATCTGGTGCATCAAGTCGAAGCGCTTCATCGGCGTCCCCTCGGTGCCGGCGAGGAAAATGGCGCTCGCGTTGTTGACGAGAATGTCGATCCCGCCGAACGCAGAGACCGCCGCCGCGACGGCCGCCTGGACCGACTCTTCCGAGCGTACGTCGACCACCAACGGGAGCGCTTTGCCGCCCGCCGCGACGACTTCCTCAGCGGCGGAGTAGATCGTACCCGGCAATTTCGGGTGTGGTTCCGTGGTCTTGGCCGCGATGACGACGTTTGCGCCGTCGGCGGCGGCTCGGAGCGCAATCGCCTTACCGATACCGCGGCTCGCGCCGGTGATGAACAGGGTCTTGCCGCGAAGGGTGCCTTGGGTGGTCATGAAGGGCGGGAGGTTTGCCCGGCAGCGCCACGACGTCAACGTGCGTGCGGCGAGTTTTTTTCCGAAGGGTGAAAACTTTCCGACGCCGCCTCCGTTCCAGAACGACCTTTCCGCGGCCCCGAACGTCTCGGGCTGCCTACCCGGTGGAGTTCGCCATGCGCCGTTCGATGCCCCTTCTCGCCCTCGCCCTCGTTGCCGGACTCGCAGGAGTCGCCTGCACTCGCCCGGAGCCGATGGCGAAGGCTGTCCCGGAAAAGTCGGAAAATGATAAAGTTTTCGGCTCCGGCGGCTCGACGGGCGTCGGTGGCGGGAAGGTCCTTGCGACCGACGGCCCCGGCGGCGACGACGGCCCCTTCTTCGGCATCTCCGGCAACCGGCCGACGACGACCGACGAGCCCCGCTTCGATCGCAGCGCGAACCTTGCCCTGGAGCGCGCCATCGCAGCGACCGTCGCCCTCCCCCGCGACCCGGCCTCTCAACGGGTGGTGACCCGCCACGGCCTTTCGATCATGAACGTCGCCTGGGAAGACACCGGCCGCTCGCTTGGCAGCTCGGTCGGCCCCAACATCACCGACCTCACCCTCCAGGTGCGCCACCGCGACGAGAACAACAACTGGCGCGCGGAGGCTCTCCCGGTCGTCCGTTTCCCGAATTTCACTGATAAAACCGGCGATATCCCCGCCGATCGCTTCTGGGTACGCGTCGGCAACGCCGCGGGGGGCGGTGGGAGCTTGCGGTCGGTCCCGCTGACGAAGGTCCTCGGCGACATCCGCTCCTACTCGAGCGACGCCTCAAGCATCCTCGGCGACGGCAACCTCCTCGCCTCCCGCGACAGTCACTTCCTCGTTTCCGGCCAGGCGGTGCTCTTGCCGGTGCCGCCCTCGGGGAAAGTCACGTTCAACCCGGTCGTCTACAATTACCAATCGTATCCGGGATCTCCGGCGGTGCTCACGATCCTCGTTACGCGCCAGGGGACCTCGATCAAGGTCATCGAGAACCGCCCCGAAGACAGCTCGGGCCCCGGTCGCCACGGCCAGGAACTCTACTTTAACGACCACGGTTCGCGGTCGGCGTTCACCGCGGAGCGCAAGAGCGACGTCGAGCAGCGAATTGCCGCCCAGGGGGGCCCGAGGACCGAGGACGAAAAGAGCGCGATCGCGCGCGGTGCCGACCTCGTGTTCCTCGTGCAGGTCCCGCTGAAGCACCGGGCGCCGGTACGCGCGGCCGCCTACGAAGAGGCCGATTTCGGCGGAATCGGTGGCGGAGGCTTCGCAAAGGGGGCACCGGCCGCGGCTCCGGCGCCGCAAGCGGCAGGCGCCGAACGGTCGCGCCGAAGCGATGTGGAGACCGCCGTCGTCGGCCACGGCCCCAAGCTCGGCCCCTACGTCGAAGGGCCCGGCCTGCGCCTCGAGCGCGATCCGGCGTTTCCGATCCGCGTAACTGCCCAATTTTACAAGGCGACGAGCACCGGCGTCCTCGACGCGAACGACGCGGCGACGATGGCGGAGACGATTGGCGACGTCTATGCCCACGCCGACTACGTCGGCTCGCTCGTGATGCCGAGCGGCGACGCGAACCGGCCGACCGCCTGGACGCAGATGAACCCCCGCTGGTTCGCCTGGTGAAACGTCCCCCGGGACGTCTCTGCGACATTGAGGCCCCGCCCTGGTGGGCCATTTTTTACCAGCGGCGGTGGAAACGCGACGTGATAGCGACAAAGGTGACCCGTGCGCGCGACTCGGTCGCGGGGTGCGGGCGCCACCGATCGCCGTAGTTTTGGAGGTCCCCCGTGTCGAAGCGCCGCGCCCTTTTCGCTCTTCTTGCCGCTCTCCCCCTCGCAGCGGCATCCTTCGCTTGCACCGCTGATTCGGAAGATATTTCCAACGGTTCTGACGACACGTCCGACCCGTTTGCCGACGAGCTGAAGAACGTCGAGAAGAACGGCAAGCCGTCCCCCCAGTGGATCTACTCGGGGATGATGCCGGCGCTCGAGAAGCCCGAAATCGACGTATCGCTGAGCGCCCACACGGTGCGCGTTACCGGCCTTATTCCGAAGACGTTCGCCGGAACGCTGCCGTTTTACGCGAACTTGGGCGCGATGGTAAACGGCCAGCAGCAGGTCTTCCTCGTCTATCCGGTGGCGACCGGAAAGGTCGACCCGTTGACGAACAAGGCCCCGGCCGGCCCCGGCGACTATGACGGCCTCCGCATCAGCCCCTACGTCCCCTCGTCGAACAACCCCTGGGGCGGCTTCCCGTTCATGGCCTACAACCGGGCGCGTGGGCTTGCCTTTCACGGCCCGATCACGAGCGTGGCTGGCGGCGACGACCCGGGCGATTTCGAGTGGCGCCTGATCCGCGGCCCGGTGAGCCACGGCTGCCAGCGCATGCAGGGGGAGCACGTCGTTGAGTTGGCCCACCTCCTCGGCGTCAACATGACCAAGCTCCACAAGTCGAGCGAAGTCATCAACAACACGTCGTTTAACGTGCACGTGAGCTTCGACGTCGACAAGTCGCCGGACGGCAAGCTCGTCGACGTCGACTATCCGGCGCTTGCCGGCGTGAAGCGCCCGACCGGCGCCGACGCGAAGATGTACAAGACTTGGGATTCTCGCGACTTTCCGAACTTCGTCTGCGCCTACGACCGGGCACGCCCGATCACTGCGAACTACTGCGCGGCGGCCGGCAAGCCGCTCCGCGACGCGCTCACCGGTGCACGCCTCCCGGCCGACACGTCGGGCCCTTTCATCGGAACCGTCTGCAAAGCCGACAGCGACTGCGCGTTTAAGGTCGGGTCGACGGCCGCCACCTGCAAGAAGACCGCGGCCGGCGGCTACTGCACGGTGAGCTGCGCCGGCTCCTGCGCCGACAAGTACGGCTACGCGCCGACCTTTTGCGTGAAGGACGGCGCCGGCGGAAGCTGCGCGGCGAAATCGGCGGAATTCAACGGAAACTGCAGCAAGATCCCCGGTACGACGAGCGCGCTCGTCGATCGCTACGTCGGCACATCGACCGCCTCGGCCGCCCAGGCGACCGTCTGCGCGCTGAAGTAACGGGCGGGTCCTGAGGACCGACAAAGAGACCCCCAAGCGAAGGCTCGGGGGTCTTTTTGCGAGTGGCGCTGCTGGGACCGCGGAAGGTCAGCGGCGGCGGCGGCGGAAGGCGACGACAGCGCCGGCGGCCGGGTCGGGGTCGAGGGGCGGGAGCGCGCTCACGAGGCGCTCGATGCGCCCGATCGATTCCGCAATCGCACGGGCTACGGCGAGCTGGTCGATTTCGGTCCGCTCGGACTCGTCGGAGTACGGGCGAAATGGCAACAAAACCAGGTAGATGTCGTTGAACGAATGGAGGTGCACGTCGGCAGAGACCGGGGGCACCGGCGGGTTCGGCCCGCTCGTGGGGCCCTGCGAGTCCGAGCGACCGATGCGCGCGATCGGCTCCGCGGGTAGCGGCGTAAGGAGGAACGTGTAGGTCCCGGCGAGCGTCTTCCCACGGGCTACGGCGTGTACGTCGGGGTGGCTGCGCACGGCGTCGAGGAGCGCCTCGCGGTCATTTTCGTCGAAAGCTTCGGTACTTGGCGGCAAGTCATCGTCGACGTCATCGAAGTCGTGGGCGGGGGCGCCGCCGACGAGGAAGGGGCTCGAGACGTCGAGGGGGGAAACGAGCGGCACGCGGCGCGCCCCTCCCGTCGAAGCGCCCCACACGACCGGCGACTGGGCGTCGATCACGAGCGCTTCTTGGGCGCCCGCCCGCTTGGCGAGGACGCGGAGTTCGTCGTCCAGCGCGGCCGTCGGCGCCACAGGGACGCGCCGGCGCGGCGGTCCCGGCGCTTCGAAGGAGGCGGCAAACGCCTCCAAACGGGCCCGTTTCTCGACGGCATCCTCGGGTGCCTTCTCAAATACTGCAATGATCACGCGACCATCGGTGAGATGCGTCGCGAGGACATTGTCGGCCTCCGGGGGCGGCGTCCCGGCGGCCGCAACGCGGACCGAGCTCGCTCCGAGGGCCCGCTGGACGACATGAAGGAGCTTCTCTTCGGGAGTTTCGTCGCGCACGGACGGGAATCTACGTGGAAATCGACGCGCCGCGTGCGGGAAAGCGTCGCGCGAGCATCGGAAGGTGGCTGCGATTCGTTTAAGGAGAAAACCGCCGTGGAGAAAAAGATCCCGACCTCACGCCTCGGTCGTTTCGCCCAGCTCGCCAGCCTTGGCGTGCGGACCGGCGCCGGCATGCTGTTGAAAAAAGAGGCCGACGACGCCGGGGCGGCAAAGGCGCTGCTCGTCCTCGGGCGCCTGCGTGGCCTTGCAGCGAAGGTTGGGCAGATGGCCTCCTACGTTGACGGCGTCGTCCCCGAGGGGCAGCGCGATGTCTACGAGGGGGCCCTCAAGTTGCTCCGTTCTCAGGCGCCGCGATCGACGGCCCACGAGATCCGAAGCACAATTGAAAAAGAGATCGGCGCGCCAATTGATATGCTCTTTTCGAAGTTTGAAGATACGCCGGTCGCCAGCGCATCGATGGGGCAAGTCCACAAAGCGTGGCTCCCCGACGGTACGACGGTCGCCGTCAAGGTGCAGCACGCTGGCATCCGAGAAGCCGTGGAGGCCGACCTCGGAAACATCAAGTTTCTTGATGGTTTCTCGGCGGTCATGGGGGCCGGACGCTTCGAGACGAAGAAGTTCGTCGACGTCGTGAGCACCCGGTTTCGCGAAGAGCTCGACTACGAGCTCGAGGCGACGCACACCGAGCGTTTCGCGGAGATCCACGCCAACGATCCGACGATTCGAATCCCGAAAGTCTACCGGAGTCATTCGTCGAAGAGCGTGCTCACGACCGAGTTCATGAGCGGCCTCGACATCGACGAAGCGGCGCTCCGCCCGGAGGCCGAACGGAAGGCGTGGGCGGAGACGCTCTGGCGGTTTGTCTTCAAGGGGACGCTCGTCGGCGGGCGCTTCAACGCCGATCCCCACCCGGGTAACTATTTCTTTCAGGAGAACGGCGTCGTCGTTTTCCTCGACCACGGCTGCGTGCAGACGCTCCCGGAAGACCACCTCATTCACGCGCGGGAAATGCACCGGGCCGGCACCCGGGGGGACGAGCCGAAGTTCCGAGAAAGCATGGACTTTCTGATCGGCGCGCGCCCAGGCGCCCTCGAGCAGGCCGCCTACGACTACACGCGGATTTGCTTCGAGCCCCTCTTCGGAAGCCCCTACCGGATCACCCGGGACTGGGCCGCTTCGCTCGTATCTCAAATGAAAGACATGGGGCAGCTTGCGCGGACCGTCCCCGACGATCAGTTCTTCAATCTGCCGGCAGATATGATCTTCATGAACCGGCTTCAATTCGGCTTCTATTCGGTGCTCGCGCGACTCGACGTCGCCGCCGACTACGCGAGCGTCGAGCGCGGATTTCTGGGGTGAAGGAGCGCCGCCACCGCTGGCTGTTGCGCCTCGCGCTGCTCGCTCTGTCCATCGGCTTCCGGTGGCCGGTGCTGGTAAACGCGTGGGGACTCAACTCGGACGTGGCGGTCGCCGGCCTGCAAGCGCGCCATTTTCCTCAAGAATGGGCGCCATTTCTCTGGGGAAGCGGCTACCAAAGCAGCACCGACTCCCTCTGGGCGGCGCTGCTGTTCGCGATCTTCGGGAGCGGACCGACGGTGCTCCTCGCCTCCGCGCTCGCCCTCCAGGTGCTCCTGACGTTTGCCCTTTTCGAAGGGGCACGGCGGCTCTTGGCCGCAAAGGGGCACGCCGATTCGCTCGCCTTTCTCGTTGCGACGCTCTTTGTATTTACGCCGCCATCGGTGCATTCGTACGCATTGAATCCTCCGCGGCAGGCATCGATCACCATCGCGATCTGCGGACTGTTGCTGGCGCTTGTCGCGGCGACGGCACCACGCCAAAGGCGCCTCTGGTACCGGGGGATCGCCGTGGCATTTGCCGGCGTGGCGACCTACGCCGACCCCTACGCGCTCCTATTTTCTCCAGCAATTTTCGCCGCAGCCGCCCTCCCCGCCCTCCTTGAACTGCGTGCGGTGGAAGCCAAGGGGCGTGGGGCACAGGCGGCGGCGACCGGCGCGGTGCTCGCCGGTGGGGCGCTCCTCGGTCAGATCCCGCCGTGGCTCCTCCGGCACTCGGCGGCCGCTCAGAACGGCACCTTAGGACTCGACCCGTCCCGCTTCGCGCACAACGCCGAAATTCTTCAGAAAACGTGCCTTCCTTGGGCACTTGCCCTGGAGGCGTGGGCGCCGAAGCACCTGATGGACTGGGAGCTTTGGACGGCGCCGGCGGGCCTCGCGCCGCTCCGGTGGCTTGGGGCGTTTGCCTTTTGTGCGCTGGCGGCGAGTGCGCTCCCCCTCGCTTTTTTCCGAAAGATTCCAGGGCTTTTGCGGATCGCCGGCCTCATCGGCCTTGCGACGATCGTGGCAAACCTTGGGAGCTTCCTCGGGTCGGTGATGGTCTTTGACCACTTCGCGATGCGCTACCTGGCCGGCCTCGTGATCGCCGCGCCGTTTGCCTTTCTCCCGGCGGCTTACCTGCTGGGAACACGCAAATTTGCACTCGTTCTCGCTCCTTGGCTCCTGTCGTCGAGCATCTGCGCGTGGGTCGGTTACCTCCCGTTTGGGGTGACACGCTCGGCGGTCGGTCGTGGTGACGACGAGCGCGCCCTCCGAAAGGACCTCGAAGCGCGCGGGATCGCGGCGGCGACGGCCGACTATTGGGCCTGCTATCGCCTTGATTTCCTTTGGGAAGAATCGATCGTCGTCGTGCCGATCCACGCCCGCGAGGAGCGCTATCGCCCCTACCGCCCCCGCTTCGAGGCGGCGTCGACGGTCGCCTACCTCTACGACAGCGGCCGCTCCCGGGAAGGGCTTGACGGGGCAGCGAAGAACGCGGAAGCGCTCGGCACGGTCACCGAGCGCTTCACCGAGGGGATCTTCACCGTCTTCGTCGTGAAGAAGCCTCAGAACCCGTAGCGGACGCCGAGGCGCCCTTCGGGCCGGACGGTGTCGGCGACCATCGCGGCGACGCCGAGGTTCAAATCGAAACGACCGGCACCGTTCGGGTGGGTCAATGGGACATAGCCGCGAATATCGACGCGCCCGGCAAATTGGGCGTCGCTCGCGCCGGTCAATGCGAGATACCCCTGCAATTCGGTTCCATCGCTGAGGTATTTCTGGAGGCCCAGGAAGCCGAACGCGGGATGCAAAAGAAGCACCGGGTCGTAGCTCCCCACCCCGAAGGAAAACGCGATTTTTTGGCGATCTCCCAGGCGAATGGCGAGCTCGGGGAAGGCGATACCGCTGAGCTTCGTCGACGACTCCGAGTGGAAGTAGGGGAAGTAACTGAGGCCGACACGAAAGCCGAAATTGCGCCCGTCCCAGCCGACGCGGGCGCCCCCGTTGCCCGATAGCCATCGGGGGGAATCGTGTTGTCGCGGCCGCCGCTCTGGAAGCGAAATTGACGGTATTCTGCGGCACCGGAGACGTCAAAGGCGACCCCTTGATCGCGCAAATCGGCGGCGGCGCGGCGCAATTCTTCGGTGGTGACCGGCACAACCGGCGCATCTTCTTCCGGCGGTACGTTGACGACGGCAGCCGCAGGATCGGCCGGCGGGAGCAACGACGGGGCAAGCGCCGGCGGCGGCTCCGGCGGGGCCGGGTGGACGCTCACGCGGGCGCCTACGCCGCCGTAGTTGGCTTGGGAGCGCGGTCCGCAGGCCCAATTCGCGTCGCTGGAGCCTCCGTAGCCGGTCGCCTCGACGGCCCCTGTGGCTGCAGGGGCACGGTGGGCCGCGGAAACCACGAGACCGAGAACGAAAGTGAACAAGAAAGTGCGTCGGTAGTTCATGGCGTCGACTCCTCAAATACCAGGCCAACTGCGGCATTTGCGCGCAAACCGCCCCTGGTGCGAACGCCGCTTCTCGCCTCGTGTGAGTTGACATCGGAGGGCAAACCCAGAAAAGGGGGGCCATCGTGCCTGCGAGCTATTTCGACGTCGACGGAACGCTGGTGAAGACCAATCTGGTCCATCCGACGCTCTACTATGTGCTCCACCAACGCTCGCCGTTCCGGAGCTTCTTGAAGCTTGCCGAGACCGCCGTTCGTACGCCGCGCCTTGTCCTCGCAGAATTGCAGGATCGCCGGCTTTTCAACGAAGCGCTCTTCTACGCCTTCGAGGGGATGAGCCAGGACCGGCTCCATGCGCTCTCCGACGAGGTCTTCGACCGCGTCATGAAACCGGCCCTCTTTCCGGCGGCGAAGGACCTGATCGCCCGCTGCAAAGGGGAAGGGCATGAGGTCGTCATCGTGTCGGGGGCGCTCGATTTCCTGATGGAGCACCTCCGCGAGTACCTCGGGGCCGATACGGTCATCGCCAATCGCCTCGAGTACAAGCATGGGATCGCGACCGGGAAGCTGCTGCGCCCCGTCGTTGCCGGCCCCGAGAAAGCCAAGCTCCTTCGCGAACATGCGAAAGAGAAAGGCCACGATCTCGCCGACTGCTTCGCCTACTCGGACAGCTATTCGGACGTCCCGATGCTGAGCGTCGTCGGCCACCCGGCGGCGGTCAACCCGGACGGCCGCCTCGAGCGCCTGGCGAAGACTTACGGCTGGCCGGTGCTTTCGCTCAACAAGAACGGCTGAACGACGCTCTTGCCGCTCTTGCCCCTTCTATCTTCCGATTTCTGCACGATTTTCGCCCCAAGGATCCGATGAGCCACCCGCAAGTTCGCACCCTCGACAAGAGCTCGGCCCCGCGCGTGATGTTCGCGGGGGACCGCCTCGTCCTCGCCGACATGCCCGAGGGGACGCGGGTCATCTATCCGAAGCCGCCGCTGGAGGGGCTCCCGGACGTCGACGCGGCGATCCGCTACGCCATCAACCACCCCCACGGCTCGGAGCCGCTGTACGCGAAGCTGAAGCCGGGGATGAAGGTCGTCATCGCCATCGACGACCTCTCCATGCCGCTCCCGCCGATGCGCGCCCCCGACGTCCGCGAGCGCGTGCTCACCGTCGTCCTTGAGCAGTTGGCCGACCACGGCATCGACGACGTCACGATGATCATCGCGACCGCCTTCCACCGGCGCATGAAGGGGAGCGAGATCCGCCACATCGTCGGCGACAAGATCTTCAACGCCTATTACCCGGATCGCCTCTTCAACCACGACGCCGAAGATCCCAAGGGGATGAAGTACGTCGGCACGACGGAGGCCGGTGAAGAAGTCGAATTGAACAAGCGGGCTGTTGAGTCCGATTTGCTCATCTATGTGAACTTGAACTTCGTCCCGATGAACGGCGGGCACAAGTCGGTTGCCGTCGGTCTTTCCGGCTACCGGAGCCTCAAGTACCACCACCGCCCGCAGACGCTCCGCGAGCCGGGAAGCTACATGGATCCGGAGGTTTCCGGCCTGTCGAAGAGCTTCCAGCGGATGGGTCGCCTCACGAACAAGGCGCTCAACGTCTTCACGATCGAGACGACGATCAACAATCGGATGTTCGACGCGCCGCTCGCCTGGCTCTCAAAGCCGGAAGACGACCATACCCCCTGGGAGCGGACGGCGATGAAGACCCTCATCGCGACCCTCGATCGCCTCCCCCAGGGGATGCGCCAGAAGATTTTCGAGCAGGTCCCGGCCCCCTACGAAGTCACCGGAATCTTCGCCGGCGAGACGGAAGCGGCCCACGCCCACACGCTCGCCAAGAGCGCCGAGCAGTACATCGTGCCGATCCGCGGCCAGGCCGACGTCCTCGTGACGGGGATCCCCTTTGTTAGCCCCTACAGCGTGAACGCCTTCCTCAATCCGCTCCTCGTCCAGGTCATGGCGAGCGGGTATTTGTTCAATCTTCACAAGGGGGACCCCCTCGTGAAGAAGGGGGGGACGATGATCATCACCCACCCGTGCACCGACAAGTTCGACGAGGAGCAGCACACCGCCTACGTCGAATTCGTCCACGGCGTCCTCCCGGAGACCCGGGATGCGATGACGATGCACAAGAAGTACGAGGCGCAATTCGCGAAGAATCCCGCGTACATCCAGGCCTACCGCACCGGCCACGCCTACCACCCGGCCCACCCGTTTTACATGTGGTACTGGGGCGAGCCCGGTCGCCAGCACCTCGGGCGGACGATCGTCGTCGGCGCCGACAACGAGTACATCCCGAAGCTCCTCGGCTGGGAGACCGCCAAGACGATGCAGGAGGCGCTCGAGATGGCCAAGGGGATTCACGGACCGTCGATGACGACGACGATGATGCACACCGCCCCGATGCTGATGGCCGACTGCCGCGCCTAGAAACGGCGACTGAAGGCGGCGCCGAGCGCCCAAGAAGTAGAAAGAGCCCCGAGCGGAATGCTTGGGGCTTTTTCTGTTGGTGTGCGGCGCCCGTCAGAAGGCGGGTGAAGAACCGGCGAGCAAGCGTAGCCAACCGCCCCCCCTGGTCCGGGCCAGGCAAATTTGGCCGGGGACACCCCCTACCCGTCGGTGAATCGTCCAATTCGCGGGGAATTCACGTTGGCATGCGGCCTGGGGGGCGGCGGGTATGTCCTATGCCCACCAGTACCTCCCCGGTACCTTTTACGAAGTCACGCGACGCTGCGTCGACCGCGCCCACAAGTTCACGCCGAACTACGACCGTGGCGGAAGGTACGCTTCCAGCGTCGAACAGCTCTACAAATACGCGACGGCGCGCTACGCGGAGGCGTATGGCATCGAGGTGATCGCTGTTTGTGTGATGTCGAACCATATCCACGAAGTGCTGTTTGACCGACGGGGCGAGATCTCGATGTTCCTTCAAGAAAGGAACAAGATGCTCGCCGATACGGTGAAGGTCCGTTACGGACTGCCGTCGAGCGTCTTTGACAAGCCGGACGGCCCCTACAACCGCCTCGAAGGCACGACCGCGATCGCGGAGAAAATCGCGTATGCGATGGCAAATCCGGTAGAAGCAGGGCTCGTCGCGTCGCCGGAAGAATGGCCAGGGATGATCTCCGCGGTGGAAGATCTCTTTGGGAAATCTACCGTTGTGA
>DYPH01000019.1 GCA_020720045.1 Sorangium cellulosum
GCCCGCCGTCTCTCGCGACGCCGCTCCCAGCAATTTCGCTGGCGGTCGCGAACGGGCGGGCCCCTGTCGTTTTCGGCGTGCGCGCGTCGGTCGTTGCAAACTGCACGTACACCGTCTTTGGGGCCAGTCGTGGGTGCCAGGTCGCCACGAGCGGCCCAAGGAGGGTGACCCCGCGCGCGCGTGCCGCCGCCACCGGCCAGGAACGCTCAATAGCTGCATGATGCACGTGAGCGACGCAGGCCAAGACGATGGTGTTGTCGGCGAGGAGGACTTCGAGCCCCGGTTTCCACGGGGGCGCATGCGTGTGAGGGCGGTCATCCATCGCCGGATCCGCTTCGATGGCGCCCGCGGGAAAGTGGAGCAGGAGACCGCCCGCGGCCAGGTGACGACGCGCGGTCCGCAGCGCGACGGCGCGGCCGACGGCGTCACTCGACACCGGAATGAGCACTTTCGAAAGTCCCGGAAGTGCTGCCAAAAAAGGGCGGTCGAGGGCGAGGACCCGGACGTCGTCGCGCCCGATCGCCGCGAACAGCGCGAGGGCATCGAAGGCACCGGGGTGGTTCGCGAGCACGATCGCCGCGCCGTCGCAAAGCGGCCGGCTGCCACCGACCTCGCAGGAGATCCCAAAGGTGGCGAGGGCCCGTCTGGCGGCGGCGGGCAGGCCATGAGCGACCTCGTCGTCAAAGCGGGCGAGGACCTTCGCGAGCCTCCGCGACGCCAAAACAAGTGCAGGATGCACCCAAGAGGGGAGCTTCAGCGCCGCACGCAGTTCATCGGCGGAGAGGCGAGCGAGGGTCCGAGCGGTCTTCAATGGGGCCGAACCCTACTGGCCCGGCAGAGGGGCGCCCTCGAATTCGGCCTAGCGGCGAAGGCGCTCACGCTATAACCGCCGCCCGATGCCGAGACTTGCTTCGTTTGCGCGCGCTTCTCTGCTGCCCCTCGCCTTGATGAGTGTAGCATGCAGTAAAAAGGCGCCGCCGCCCCCCGCCGATCCGCTTGCCAGCGCGCCGCCGAAGGCGGAACGGCCACAAACATTGGTACTCTTTGGCGATCTGCCGGCACCTCGCCGCGCGTGGGGGGACGTCCAGCGGGATCTTGGCCCGGCGGCCCTGCTCCTCGGCTCCGAGCCGGCGCCGTTCTTCGTGAAGGCGCTCGGCCTCGATGGCACGGTTGCCGAAGTCGTCGACGGGTCTCGCCCCTTCCGCTTTGTCGGCGTCGTCCGTTCGGACCGGATCGTCCCCGTCGTCGCGCTGCCGGTGAGTGAGTTTCGGAAGGCGCGCGGCTGGCTCGCGGCCAAAGAGCACGGCTACCTGGGGACCGACGATCCTCGCGTTTTTCTTCGTGATCCGGCCGTTCAAGCGACCGACAAGCGGGCGCTCGTCCTTGCGCCGGGCGAGTGGCTTCTTGTTGGCGAAAAGGGGGCTGTCGACGAGGCGGCCGCCTTCCTAACGGCCCCCAACTTTGCCGATACGCTTGCCGCCGACGACAACCTGCTCCTCCGCGCCGCGGCCCCCAAGGCGGGGATCGCCCCCTTCGCCGCCGCCCGTTGCACGACCGCGTGGCGCGACGGAAAAGAGAAACTTGAGCAGATGGCTGCCGCCGAGGAGACGCGACGGGGGCGCCCGGCCGATTTCGGAGATCCAAAGAAAATTCTGGGACTTGCCGACGGCTTCTTCGGCCCCCTCTGCACGACGATCGGCCGTTTTGACGGCCTCAAAATCGTCGCGCGCGATGAAGCGGGGCTTCTGCGTCTGCGCGTGGAGAGCAGTCTCGGCCCCGCGAGCGATGCCAACCGAGACCCGCTCGCAACCTCCGGTCCCGCAGCGCCCGTCGAGGCGCTTCCCGACGGCGATTTGGTCGTCGCGGCGCGCACGTCCGAGGGGGCGGGGGTGACCGATCTTCTGCCCTCCTCTGCGCTCGGCGCCGCCTTCCCCAACCTCGACGAAGCGGCGAAAAAAGGGGTCGACGACGCCTACCTTGCCTTCCGGAGCGCCCGCGGCCCCTGGCTGGTCGCGAGCAAACGCGATGAGCCGGCGCTGTTTCTGCGGACGGCGATCGCCGACGACGCGGCGCTCGTCCGCTTCGACAAGGCGATCGAAACGGCCGGCTCCTCGAAGTCGCTCCGGGAGGCGCTACGCCTTGGGCGCGTCGTGGCGCTGCCGCCGACTGGCGAGCGGCCTGCCTATCGCTTTGAACTCGCCGCCGCCGGGAAGACGCGAAGCGGCGAGGGGAGCGGACCGACGCTGACGACGACGCGCGGCGCCGGAAACCTGCGCACCTTCCGGCTCGGCTTCACCCTCCCGACGCCGCCCGCGAAAGACGCCCCCAAAGACGGGGGCAAGCCGGCACCGACGACCCCACAAGCGCCGCCGGAAGCGCCCTCGCCGATTGGGCCCGATCTCCGTAAGTTCAAGGGGATTCCAGCGCTTTTTGCAGTGGCTCGTCCGCGCCTCTTCGACGTCGGCACGCCGAAAGATCCGCCGATGCTCCTCGTCGTCGGCCGCGACGAAGCGCTCGGCGTCCTCGAAGCGACCTGCCCCGTGGAGACGGCCGCCTCGTTCTTCTGAGCCGTAGGAGCGTCAGGCGCGAAGCGTCGGCGGTCGGCTCCGCGCATAGTGGGCGGCGAGCGTCTGCCCCTCCGCGGCGAGTTCGGTGAAGGTCACCGCGAAGCCGGCGGGGCGGTCGCCGTCTTCGTCTTGGGTGGCGCTCACAATGCCTCGTCCGGCCGCCGTGGCGTCGCCGGGAAAGACAAGCTGGAGGGGGACGTCGCTGCCGAGGGCGGGCGCCTTCGCGTAGGTCGCCACGAAGACGCCGATGATCTTCCCGTCGACGTTGCAGGTGAAATTCGTCGCGTCGCCAACACGAAGATCGACGGCTATCGGCGTACCTCCGCGCGCCTGGACGAGCTTCTCAAGTCGCGCAAGTTGTTCCAAAATCGCCTGGGGCGCCTGCGCGTTCGGCCCACCGGCCGCCCCGCCCGGGGAGCGCGCGACCGCATCGGCCATCGCTTGGCCAAGCTGCATGATCGCTTCAAGTTCGACGAGTTGGGGCGATGGCGCGGCGAGCGTCACATTCACGCTCTGCGCGTTCGGCTTCCCGAGGGCATCCCCGATGCGACCGAGCGCCGCCGCGAAGGCCTCGGCGCCGTGGGCTTCCCGAGCCGCCCCGCTCGCCGTTGCCGCCGCGACCGCCTTGTTGAGCACCTGAAGCTGCTCTTCAAGGCCGCCAAGCGTCCCGGTGATCCGCGCGACCGGGTCGTCGCCGTCTTTGCCGCCCCGCTTCGTGCGCAGATAGGTCTCTTTGATGGTCCCCCAGCGGGTCCGCTCGGCGTCGGTCATCCGCTCGCGGAGTTCAGCGAGCTTCAGGAGGTTCTGTTCGGCGCCGGTCGCGAGCGTCTGGGACTCGGCAGCGTAGTGCTCGTCGATGGCGCGCTCCAGCTCGTCGTCGGTCATCACCGGCGCGAGCTTCTGCACGATCTTGTTCATGTTTCGGTAGCTGCCCTGGAGCTTGAACGGCGGCTCGCTCCGGTAAGCGTCCTCTTGGGAGGCCGAGCGAATGTAGGCCTGGTTCACCGCGAGGAGGACCTTCTGCACCTTGGCAACGAGGCGGAGCATCGCGAGGAGGTCGGTCAGTTCGGCGCCCGAATAGCCGTGGGAGAGTTCAGAGGCGGGAATGCTCTCGCCTTGGGCCATCCGTACGAGCTTGTACAAATCGGCCGGCGCACGGCCGGAGAGCGGTGCGAGCGCCCGGTGGGACGTGAGCGCGTTCTCCAGGTAGCTCAGCGCGAAGAGATCCTGTTTGCCGCCGAGGACTTCGCCGAGGTTGTAGGTATCGGCCCGGTTGGCGAGCATGTCGGGGATTCGGAAGCGGGCGCCGCTCTCCGTGTACGGGTTCGCCGCCATCACGACGCAGAAGCGCTTCCCGCGGAAATCGTAGGTCCGTGAGCGCCCATTCCAGACGCCTTCGACCTTGCGCTGCGCGTCGCACAGGCTGATAAATTTCTCGAGAAATTCCGGGGAGGTGTGCTGCACGTCGTCGACGTAGAGCATCACATTGTTCCCCATTTCGAAGCCGAGATTGATCCGCTCGACCTCCTGGCGGGCCGTCAGGCTCTTGCACTCGGCCGGGTCGAGGGAGTGGACGTCGTGGCCGAGGGCGGGGCCGTTCACCTTCACGAAAACGAGCCCGAGGACGCTGGCCACGTACTCCATCAGCGTCGTCTTCCCGTAGCCGGGCGGCGAAACGAGGAACAGGAGCCCCATGCGATCGGTGCGCTGGGCGGCCCCCGTCGCGCCAATTTGCTTTGCCAGATTGGTACCGACGAGCGGAAGATAGACTTCGTCAATCAATCGGTTTCGTACGAAGGACGAAAGCACCTTCGGGACGAACTCTTCGAGGCGGAGGCGGGCGCGTTGTTCGCCGAGGAGTTCGCTCCGGAGGCGCCGGTAGCTCCGGAAGCGCCCGGCGATGACCGTCTCGAAGTGGCGAACACGATTCAAATATTCGGCGAGCTCGAGGGCGATGGCGCCGTCGCGGATACGCGGGTGGGTGCCGAGGAGGCCGGTGACTTCGACGGTCGTCTCCGCGGAGAGGGTCTCGCGATCGACGCGGCCATCGGTGAGCAAAATGGCGGCAATTTCCGGTGCATAATTGCCAAGATGAGGGAGTGAGTGCTCAAGACTACGCGCATAGTGGAGCGCGAGCCGCGCCGCCTCTCGCGGGTGACTTGCGAGGAGCTCAAGCTCGTCCTGGAGGGCCCGGTACTCGCCTGCATCGTCGAGCTTGCGACGGAGGAGCTTCGCCCCCTCGTCGGAGGCACGCGCGACCGGGAACCGGGGAATTTTCTGGGCGAGCGTCTCGACGAGGAGATCGGCGCTGTCGCCGAGGATTTCGGCGGTCGTCGGGAAGTCGTCGAAGCGCGTTGCGTACGCGGAGACGGCGCCGAGGAGCTCGCGTTTGAGCGCCGCAACGCCACGGCCATCGGCAAAAAGGGCGGCCAGCCGGGCGACGCTTTGGGCTTGGCGAACGAGGACCGCACGCGGCTCGGCGGGGAGATCACAGACGAAGCGGAGCGCGATGGCGCGCGCTTCCGGGGCGAAACGGAGGGGGCCGGCGGCGTCGAAGGCGGGGAGGACGTGGGTGAGGATCCGGGTCGCGTCGACGTCGTGGACGCCGCGCTCGTAGCCCTCATCGAGGCGCTGGGCCGCCTGCTCGGCGACGAGCGGACCGAGGCGATCTTCGCGGATGGCTGCCCGCAAGGTGGCAAGGGGAGGGGAGGCGGGGCGGCCATCAAATGCATTCTGCAATAGTTGGAACGCCAAGTATTCCCCCCGATAGACCTCCGCCCCTTCCGACGCGAGCGACTGCTCCCAGACCTCAGCGAGCGCTTCGAAGGCGGGGAGGCGCTCCGGCGCCGCCTGGGCGAGCGGCGCGTGGAAATCGGTGCCGGTGAGGTGGAGGATGAGTTCGGCGGTCGGCCCGGCGTCTCCGCCCGCTTCGTCGCCGCGCCCAGCAAATTCCCGGGGCGACGCCGACGGACGGGACCTTGGGACGAGCACCAGGTCGATGGCGCTCTTCGTCACCGAGAAGGTGAAGCCGCCGAGCTTCACGCCGTCGCCGTCGCTCAATTCGCGGGCGTCCCGCAGCTTGCGGACGGCGTCCTGGCGGGCCGTCTTCAGCCGTGTGGCGAGTTCGTCGGCACGGACGTTTTCGCCGAGCGCTGCGAGCTTCGTCGCCGACTCGGTGACCTTTCGCACCATCGGATCGGCGGCGAAATAGGCAAGAAGATCCTCTTCTTTCGTGAACGTAGCCGCCTTCCGAGCGACCCCTTGGAGGAGGCGCTCCCCCCCTTCCGCGAGCGTCGCCGCCCGCTTGTGGCGTTCGTCGGTCAGCGTCTGCCGGCGGGCGCCAAAGGTCTCCGCGACCTCCTCCCGCTTCTTGTCGAGCTCAATCGCGAATTCGTCGAGTTCGCCAAACCGGGTTGCGAGTTCTTCCACACGCAGAAGGAGCTTCCCGAGCTCGGCGTCGCAGGCCTCCGGCGTCGTGCAGGCGCTCACCGCGGCGCCGACCGCCTGGGCAAACACACCGAGCTGGACGGCGAGCTCGGCGCGCCCCTCGCGACCGTACAATTCCTTGCGTCGCGTCTCGAAGACCGCCTTCGCCCGGTTGGCGACGGCGAGCGTCCGCGACAGCTGTTCGAGGACGCGCGTCCGCTTCGTCGGGTCGTCGACGTCCAGCCCGGAGATGGTCTCGCCGAGGAGCAGAAGTCGCGAATGAAGCTCCTCCAAACGGGCTTTGAGAGGGGCAAGTTCGACGGTCTTTTCGGTCTTTTCGATCGCCGTCGCGGTCGCCTCGAGGGCCGCAAGGACTGGCGCCCACGCGCCGTCGGCTTCGAAGAAATCGACGCAGGCGATCCGCACCTCGTCGAAGCGCCCATCGACCGCCTTCTCCAGCGCATCGATTGCCAGGAGATCGACGTAGCGAAGCTCCCGAAGAGCCACGAGTTTTCCCCGCTGGGACCGGAGCGCTGCGAGCGCCTCCAGGAAGCTCTCCGCCGAGGGGGAATCTTCAGGGCGCTTCCCACGAAGCACCGACTGCTGGGCGCTGGTCGCGTCGACGATCGCCGCCGCCGCCTGGGCCCGGTAGGCCTCGACTTTCTCAAACTCCTGAAGAATTCCGTCGGCGCTCTTTCGGACTTCCTTGAGCGCCGACTTGAGATCAAAAGCCTCTTCGTGACCGACCCAGTAATGATCGTCCATCGCGCGATTGGTCGCCGCGACGAGCTCTTCGTAGGTCCGCCGCGTCGGCTCTTCGGTCAGCGCGAGCTTCCGGATCGCGTAGGCATCGCCAATTCCCCGCACGAGCGACGCATTGCCGACCTTCGCCAGGTAGGAGGTCGCCCCGCGCGCCCGCGCCGCCGCATCCGCATTCTCGAGGGATTGAAAGGGGGTCTTCCACAATTGAAAAGGATGAACGCGCGTCGGTTCAGCCCCTTCAGCAGCGCGAAAAAGGGCGAGTGTTCCGTCGGAAAAAAGGCTGTAGCCGTGGGCGCGCATCGGCGCCCCGAGCTCCTTCGTGATCCCGTTGTAGGGGAGCAGCAGATAGAGCCCCTCATCCTCCCGGTAGAAGATGTAAAGTACATC
Source organism: Sorangium cellulosum (assembly GCA_020720045.1). Taxonomy (GTDB): domain Bacteria; phylum Myxococcota_A; class Polyangia; order Polyangiales; family Polyangiaceae; genus JAAFHJ01. The sequence continues at coordinate 7,143 of DYPH01000019.1, forward strand.
TTCTCCGTTGGGGGCGCGGAGCACGCTTTCGAACTGCATCCCGACGGTGTCGGTGTCGACGACGCGCGCCTCATCGGCGGCGACGTAATGGCCGCCCGGGAAGAGGATCCCCTGATCCTCGGGGAGCTCTAGGCAGGCGGCGCCGATGGCATCGATGCGGCTGACGCGCTTTTTGAGTGTATTATACACCAAATAGCGGTGGTTCTCCTCCCGGTAGGGGAGCACCTTCAGGAGCAGCAATTTTCCTACGCGCGCGTAGGAGATCTCGGCGTCGTCGAGGGTCTGGTTCGGGTCGGTGACCGGCTCCCGCCAGATGCCGCGCCCGTCCTTCGTGTTGTTCTCGACCTTGACGGTGAGGTCGCCGCCGATCGTCTCGACGAAGACCTCGTCGAGGACGTTGATGTGCGGGTGGGCCCCCATCACCTGCTGCTCGCGCCCCGTCTTCGTCCAGCGGAAGGCGTGGCTCGGCGGCGGGACGTTGTCCTCCTCGCCGCGCGCATCGATGTAGGCAATTTCGCCGCGCGCATCGACGGAGAAGCGGAAAACGCGCACATCGGAGAGCTTTTCCCCGATTTGAACGATGATCAGAAGGCGCGTGTCAGTGCGCCGAAGCTTGAGGATTCGCGCATCTTTCGCGTAGCGAAACGCGGTCGTGAAATCAGAAACAAATGCGGGATGGTCGAGGAACGTCCCGGCGAGCGGAAGCGGCTCGAGCTCGGGGGCCTCGTCGGCGGTAAGCTTGTAGAGTGCAAGCACATCGCCGACCGTGGGCTGGCTCTTCAGGCCGAGCGTGACGTGGAAGGCGAAAAGGAGCAGTCGCGAGTCGTGACCGAGCGCGACGGAGACGAGGTCGCGGGCGTGGGCGGCGTTTGCTGTTCGAATTCGAGTGCTTCGCGTGAGTTCAAGCGTCGACGCGCCGTAGAGCGCCTTCCGCGCGTCGTTGAGCTGTTCCGCGCGGCCCCCCAGGGTCGCGACGTTGGCCAGCAGGCGCCCTCGGACGACCTCATAGCTCCCCGCATCGACGTCGTTCGTGGCCGGTTGTTCGCGCGAATCACTCATAAGAACCTCGAAGACCTTGACGGCGGGCCCACAATGCGGGGCCACAAACAAAGGGTCCGAGCGCCGTTTACTGGCGCTCGGACCCGCGGAAGACAAAGCTACTTGTCCGACTTAATCAGTCCGAGAAGCTTCTGCTTCGCGTCCTTGTCCCCCTTCGTGAACCGCTCGATCAAAGAGGCCAGTTCGGGATCGGCACCGGCGGTGAGGTCCTTTGCCACCGCGCGGAGCGTCGGGCTCTCGCCGAGGGCCCCCTCGATCGACTGGCCGACGCTGATCGCCTTCACGTAGCGATCGAAGAACGCGCCGTCGCCGCCGACGATGTTGAACTTCGCATTTGCGAGCGATTTCCCGAGGATCTCCGCCTGGGAGTGGGCAAGTTCCGTCCGCGCTTTGATCGACTCGAGCTGGACGGTGCGGTCCTTTTCGAGGGTGAGGCGGAACTCTTCGTGGACGCGGGAGCTGTCGTCGAGGACACGCATCGCGTCGGCCTTCTCGCGAATACCGGCCGCTTCGGCGGTCATCTTCTCGCGGACGACGGTCGCTTCGGCGACGCCGAGCTTCTGGATGGCGTCGGCGTCGGCGTTCTTGACGGCGATCCGCGCAAATCCCGATTTTTCTTCCCCTTGTGCGCTCGCGCTCGCCTTTTCGAGGGCGATGCGCGCTTCGACGAGCCCCTGCTTTTCAAAGGCGATGGCATCGGCCTCACGGACGCGCGCCTGGGCGAGCCCCTTCGCCGCCTCCTCGGCCTGGACGCCTTCGGCGATGCGGATCTTCGCCCGGGCGACCTTGTCGGCCGTCTCAAGGTCGGCATCGGCGACGAGGATGCGTTCCCGCGCCTTGTGCTTCGCCGCCTCTTCTTGGGCTTCCGCCGCCTTCACGAGCTTGACGAGCGTCTCTTGGGCCTGCGCTTCTGCGCCGAGGCGGACGACTTCCTTCTCGCGATTCGCCTGGGAAATCGTGCGGAGATCCTTGATCTGTTCTTCCTCGGCGGCGACCGTCTTGTCGACGGCGATGCGGGCGCGGACGACGTCGGCGATCTCCTTCTTCTGGAGCTCCAGGTCCTTGTCGCGGGCGAGCACGGAGACCTGAACTTCCCGTTCGCGGGCGACGACTTCGAGCTGGCGTGCCTTTTCGACGCGCTCCACTTCAATGGCGACCTCGCGCTCCTTGTTCTTCTGGGCGATCGCAATGCCGCGAAGCTTCACTTCCGCGGCGATCGCAGTCTCCTCTTCCGTCTTCTGCTGGAGGAGTTGGGTACGCTTCTGCTCTTCAAGGGCGAGGCGCGCCGCTTCGTTGGTTTCGCGGTTTTGGGCGACCGAGATCTCGCGATTCTTCTTCGCTTCTGCCTCTGCTTTCCGCTGTTCAAAGCGGAACATCGCTTCGTCGGCGGAGAGGTTCTGGCTCCCCATCTCCATGCGCTCCTTTTGACGGAGATCGTTCGTTTGAACGTTCCGTTCGACGGTCAGCGCCGTGATCTTTCGGATGCCTTCGGCGTCCATGATGTTGTCACGGTCGAGCTCGGAAAGGGACGTTTGCTCCAAGTAGTCGATCGCGGCGTCGTCAAGGATGAACCCGTTGAGGTCCTTCCCGATGACCTTGATGATCGCGTCCTTGAACTCGTCACGCTTCGTGTAGAGCTGTTCAAAATCGAAGTGTTTACCGACGGTTTTGAGCGCTTCCGAGAACTTCGCCTGGAAGAGATCGACGAGCGTCCGCGGATCGCTCGCACGCGCGCAACCGATCGACTGCGCGACCTTGAGCACGTCTTCCGAGGTCTTGTTCACGCGAACAAAGAACGTAACGTTGATATCTGCACGAATGTTGTCGTTGCAGATCAAACCTTCTTTTCCGCGGCGATCGATCTGGATCGTCTTTACAGAAAGATCCATTACTTCGGCCCGGTTCACGACGGGGAGCACGAGGGCGCCGGTGAAGGTCACGTGCGGATCGGCGCGGGAGGTGTTGATGATGAGCGCCTTCCCCTGTTCCACCTGCCGATAAAAGCGGGAAAAGAGGGCGCCGATCCCGAAGACAATGATGAGTCCGGCGACGAACAATAGAACGAAAGGGAGGTACTCGTGCATGGCTTACGCGCTCGTTTCCTTGATCCGGGCGCGAAGCGTCACAGGTGACGCATTCCCCCACGGATCGTAGCGCGAACGCTCGCACGCATAAGGCCGTCACGGAACGCAAATCGGACCGTTCAGCAGCCGGAAGTTGTCGCGTTTTCCCGGCAACTACCCCCGTGCGCACCGATTCCTTTGCGGTGGCGGCGGCACCCGGAGGACGCGCCGCCGCGCCGCTATTTTGCTGCGTCGCGGAGCGGCTCTTCGAGGGGGGCGACGATGTATTCCTCGCGCTCGGCGTCCCAGCCGAGGATGACCGCCTGCTCACCGCGCTTCATCGTTCCGCCCTCGACGCGCACGCGAAGGACGAGCTCGGCGCCGGTGTCGGGGACGGTCGCCTCGCCAAAGCGGTCGTTCGCTTCGCCGGTCCGCACCGTGCAAATCGCGCCGACGAGGTCTTTTGCGGTCTTTGCGCGTCGCGGATTCAGGAGCGGCGCGAGGGGGAGGGTGACCGCTTTTGTGAGCGGCAGCGCCAGGAGCGGAGCCCCAAGAAACGTAATGGCAAGTTGGGCCGCGGCGGGGAGCGCATGGCCGGTTTTTGCGGCGGCGAAGAGGATCCCGAAGGAGAAGATCCACGAGAAAAACGCGAGGATAGAGCCGGAGACGGTGATCGGCACGTTCCGCATGCGGAAGAGGCCGAGGACGCCGTGGCCGGCCCCATCGCCGTCGATGTCTAGGTCGGGGCCGTCGACGTCGACGTCGGCACCATGACCGACGCTCTCGAGTGCCCCTTTGACGGCGCCGCTCGTCCCTTCCGCGGCCCCCTCGGCGCCCCCGTCGACCCCTTCACCGAGGTGAATCACGCCGGCCATCACGAAGAGCCAGTAGACGAGCGAGACGGCGACGACCCCGCTCCATACGACGACGGGAAACGCAAAAAGTGGAGCGAGATCGGTCACAAAGCACCTTCCGCGGCGCTTGCCCCGACGTCACCCGCCGGGCGAGCTTCCAGAAGCGCAGCGATGCGATCGAGGCGCGCGAGGAGCTGAGCGTTGTGGGCCTCGGTCTCCGCCTGGGCCGCCTGGGCCGCCGCTTCCCGGGCCGCCCGCGGCGCGTCGAGGGCGCGCGGGGTGAGCGCCGGGCCGACGATCATGATGAACGAGGCGATCTGTTTGCCGCGGTCGGTCATCGCGAAGATGTCGCAATAGCCGACGGAGAGGCACGTCGAGATAAAGACGAGCGCGTCATTCAGCGACTTCACCTTCGGATTGACGCCATGCTCCGCTTTGTAGAACAAATGCGAAGCGATGAGCGTCATCGTCACCAGCGTCTTTGCCGGGTCTTCGTCGGCCGCTTCCCGAAGCCATTCGGTCGCGTCGTCGACAAGATCGGGGGCGAGCAGACCGAGGAGCGGGGTGAGAGCCGGATTCACGGCGCCGACGCTACGCCTACGCGAGGAACGAGTGCAAGCAGCCCGTCGGTCGATGGGCGTGGCCGAAGTCCGTACGCATCGAGCACCTACGACACGCGGCTCCGACTTGCGTCAGCGACCTGCAACAGGGCGACGTTCCAGATCGATCTCTTCAAGGGACGCCATCCTCGACCAAAACGGTATGCATTGAACGAAGCGCGAAGGCGAAACTACCGGACCACTCTTGGGAAGCAAAAGCGATGATTGTTGGAGACCCGTCGGTATTCGCTATTGAGTCTGGAATCTCGCGTGCCTACGAGCGCGCAAGCTTCCGTGCCCTTGGCTTCTTCGTGATTCACCTGGGTGGAATCGTCTACGGAGTCAAAGCCCCCGATGCCACGCTTCTCGCGTGCTCGTTCGACCAGGTTGGGAAACGAATTGTGTCCCGGGGGGAGCACGAAGCGTTTTTTTCCTGCCACCACGACTCGGGCGAGATTGCTGACGCCGTGACGTCGGCGATTTACGGAGAAGCGTCGGATGAAACAGCCGCAGACGGTCGCCACCGGGTCGACGCAGCTCGCTGGCTCGGCGTCTCGGAAACTGAGCTCCGAAGAGTCATTTATTCAAATCGTATTGTGTGGGCTCCGGACGGGGATGAAGCGTTTGATGACGGGAGCAGCGTGTTGCAGTTTGACGTCGAGAATCGAGTTCGTCTTATTGGATTTAGGCGAAAAGACTATCGTCACGAGCCGTCTTCTCTTCAGGACATCTGGCTTGAAGCTGATTCATTCTACCGCACTTTGTCCGAGTGGCAGACGGAGTTTATCTCTCTGTGGATGGCAGCGCCCAAGGAGCCTGCGGAAGCCGAACTAGGGCAAGACTAACGACGGCGAGATCGATATCTGATCCCGATGTGACGGTGGTACCAGCGGTGTACAATGGCTATCTCGCAGATTTAGCTGCCAGCTGAACCAAACGCCCGCCCAGGCATCAATCTTGATTCTCATGAAGGGCTGACGATGCACACATTTGCGAACTTTGACGACCTCGTGCCCTTCTCGCGCCCGATCGCCCTAACGTGCTCCGCTGTACACTTGGATAATGTGGGTAGAAATTGCCTAACGAAGAGGAGAATGATGAATGTCTAATGGCATGAAACCGGAGCCGTGGATGCTATCTGAGTTCTACTTCAACGGGGTGCCCCTCCCGCCGACACGGTTTTACATCGACACATTTTCAATGAGTGAAAGGGATCGGAACGTAGCGGTCACGCGTCTCGCACGGCAAGATCCTCTCAAGTCTCCAGGATATGTGGGGACTCCTGGACGATATGAGATTTTTCTTCCGCGGGACTACTTCCTGGAAATCATGAAAACCAAATTCCATGACTTTATCGATGAGTCGATCGATGAGCGAAGGACCGGAATTCTTGATGAATCCCAGCACTGGATTGTTGATGATCCCGGCTCGTCAACCGATATCCGCCTTGCGTCGCATGAATTCTTACAAACCTTCTTTACGGAGTTTATGTGGGACGACCTCCTCGAACAGCTTTCGAGTCGTCTTTGCGGGCGAGCGGGCACGATCTTCGTCGAATCGGTGGACTCCATTTCCGTTGGGGATGAAGGCGTTCGGCTTGTAGGAAATGCCTTCGACTTCGTCATTCACCCAGTCACGAAGCGCTCTCGAACCGGGCAGCTCTAGTTCTGGGTGAGTTCCGCATGCCCGTAGCGGGGCGTGGTTCGGATCTCGTCCGAAGCAGGAAAATTCGACGCTACCGAAGGCGGCGGCGTCCGTAGCTCCGTCGTCCCTCAGGCAATGCGCCGAGTATCGAGTAACCATTTCAACGCTTTCCGCAGACCCTAGCTGGAGACATATGCAAACTGCACGCGATAAAGAGTGGCTGGTCGTCGCATCGAGGGGCGCCCGTTCGGTTCTGCTCTTGGCCGTGCTTGCGGGATGTGGTGGAGACTCCGCGCCTTCACCGGGCGGCGGTATGAGCGACGCCGCCGTCAGCGATGCTGGACCGGCAGCGGACGCTTCCGTCGACGCCGGGGCGTGCTCGCTCCCCGCGGAGCTGCCGGATGGCCCTTCCAACAGCGCCCCGTGGCGTCTTGCGACGATTGACATCGCCCAGGCTCCAACGGCGGTCTGCAATGACGGAACCCCGGCAACGTTCGCGATTCGTCGCAACCCTTCGAGCAAACGATGGATGATTTGGCTCGAAGGGGGCGGCGAATGCCACGATGGTGCGTCGTGCGACCAGCGGTGGAGCGCTGCGAGTGGCGCGGAATTGATGAGTTCGACCACCATTCGCGCGCGCGCGACGGCAGGAACGTTAAGCTTTCCGAGTAGCGGCGTGTTCTCGAACGATCCAAAGGAGAATCCCGCATTCCACGACGCGAACGTGGTCGAAATTCAGTATTGCTCGAGCGATCTGTGGAGCGGCGACCGCGCCGGGAATAGCTCACTCCCCGTTGGCGACGTCGGCAAGTGGAATTTCCGTGGGCGGGCCATTGCCTTTGCAGCACTCACCGAGATGCTCGCGACGCAAGGGCTTGCGGATGCGACGGAAGTAACGCTGGGCGGCGGTTCGGCAGGTGCTGCCGGGATCTTCAATATTGTAGATGAGATGCGCGCGCAGCTCCCCGCTACGGCGCGCGTGATTGCCATTGCCGACGGCGGGTTTCAAATCGGATATCCCGCCTACGACGCGACGACCAAGAAGGAGAGCACTTCGCCGGTCAATCCCGTCGAAGCGATCGCCCTTGCCGGTTATCAAAACTGGGGCGGGGGAGGGGACGCCAGCTGCACGGCCGCCGCGGCCGATCAGACGGCTCGGGTGTTCTGTCGCTCCTCGGAGAACTTGCTCCTAAATGGCCATATTGCGACGCCGATTATGGTCATCAACAACCAGTACGACATCAATCAGGTTTCACGTCTGGGAATCGATCTGAATCGGAATTCTGGAAAAGTCGCCGACTCTTTCCAAGCAGCCTTCGCAAAGCGCTTCGCCTCACGAATGCGAGCGCAATTGGAACTCGTCGGCGCGCGCCACGCCATTTTCGCCAACTACGACGGCCTGCATGTGACGTCCCAGAGCGATCGCGCTCAAACCACAGAAATCGGCGGCGTTGTTCTCCGCGACGCCATCGCCGAGTGGCACAAGACGCCCTGCGCGCCAGTGCGACGCATCGAGGCGGAGATCGCGGGTCAGCCAGGTTTCTGACGTTCCAAAGCTGCGGAATCGGCGAACCGGAACGTGGGTGGCCCGACGAACGACCGTGCGTTCACCGGGAGCCACCGGCGCTGAGGAGATGTCGCGCGATCATCTGGGGAACTTGAGGTGGACTGGAGGCTCGATCAAGCTTTGGTCAAACGTATCAAAATCGGTGTCTTTCATCACCGAAATGCTACCGGAAATGAGATCGATATTGGCCACAAAGAGGTCAATGAAGCTACCCGTGTCTCGGGTAATTACCACACGCCTTTCGCCGGTGCCTTCATCCACCTCAATCAATCTTGGCCCATGACTGGCCAACTCCCAGAATTGATTTTTCTTCAGCGGGACTTTCTTTTCTACGTAGAACCGCATCTCCAGCGTGCGGTCATCGATGACGCGAGTGCTTTGCGCTACGTTGGCTTGAAACCAACGGGGGAGGTGCTCGGGCGGATGCCGCTCATTGAATCGCGCATTGCCTGCCGAAATAGCGGCATTGATTGTAGGAATGAGCTTCGGATTCACTGGTCAATTTCTGGGAGTTTGACCGCGTCTTTCGGCGACGTCGATAGATCGGATTCTTGGTATCGCTTCCTCAAGCCTCTGCCATCAGCAGTAAGCAGGTAGATTGGAGTTCCGTCCCGAACATGCCAGGAGATTTGGCGGATCGTGCCACGGCGTTCCTCTCTGCTCGAACGGTACGTCGCAACATCACCGATCCAATAGCGAGGTGACGGGACCGGTTGGAGAAGCGCGTCGCGGACTCGGAACTCTTCCTCACCCGTCGACAACACAATCCAGTCGCCAACGCGGGCGTAACCGAACAGGCGGCCCGCAGGATTTATGGCGACGAAGCGCACGAGATCGTCTGGGTGAATGAGGTCCGTCCCTTTTTCAGGGAACCAGTTGTATGTGGCGAAAGTAGTCGGTCGAAATTGCATCGGTTATCCCCGTTGAGTCCAATGTCTCTGCAGGGGATTTCGCCACCGAAGTCGCCAATCAGCGAACGCCGCCAAGGAACGTGTTCGGAATTACCGCGAGGACCTGCGTTTGAGTCATCTCGCCTTTTTCGTCGACGGCGTAGTTGTCTTCTTCAATCTTGAGCGACCGCGTTCCGGTCACGTCCGCCGTACCGACGACGCGGAACGGGATCGTCGGGGAAAATGCCGAGTCGCGCGCGAGGATGAGCGCGAGATCCATCGGGATGGCGACCGGTACGCGCAAGGGGCTGGTTCGCTTGCCGGCAAGCCATATTCCGCCTTCGGGCGCCTGAAACTGGATGGGAAGGGTGTATTTTCCACCCATCGTCACGGTGCCTCGCATGGCGCGGACGGCGACGTCGTAGCTGTTCGGGTTCTTCACATCGAGGACGACCGTCATCCGAACGAGCGGAGGGATCGCCGCCTCCACGCCGTTGATTTCGGCGCCGCGCAGCTGCATCGTCGGCTTGGAAACGCAGCCACTTACGCTGGCCGCGCAGAGAAACAGCGGGAGAACAACGGCGGCGCGTGCAAACACGGACGAGACGTTCATGGAAGGCTCCTTCTTAAGCGGCGGTCGGGAGCATTCTGCCACCGACGCCAGTCTTCCCCCTAGCGCACGGCGCGCGCGACCGACCGAAACTTCACCGGAACTTTTCGTCCCCACCACGTGCGTCGACGGCCCATCCGTGCTTTGTCCATGGCGGCGGCCCGTCAGGAATTTCCCTTTCGTGGGAGCTTTCCCTACAGTGGACGGTGGCTGCTGCCCGAGTCGTATTCGATCCGCCTTCCTTTCTCGTTTCCCCCCTCGCGAGTGAATCCATGAAACGCGCCTTCGGCCTCCTCTGTCTCGCCGTCGCCGTCCCCGTTGTTGCCGCCGCGTGCGGTCGCGCCGACCTCGACCTTCCGCCCCCCTACCAAGCGGGGCCCGGTACCGACGCGGCAGCGCTCCCGGACGGTGCCGCCGACGCCCGCCCCGATGGCACGGCCGATGCGACCCCGGATGGCACGGCCGACGCGACGCCGGATGCGCCGATCCTCGATAGCGGCCCCGATTCCTTCGTCCCCGATGCTGGCTGCTCCCCCGCGACCTGCCCGACCGGGTGCTGTTCCGTCGATGGCGCTTGCATCGTCGACAAGACGGCCGCTGCGTGCGGCTCTGGTGGAAATGCTTGCTTGGTCTGCCCGGCCGCCGCGGTCTGCGGCACCGACGGCAAGTGTTACGACGTCAACGACTGCAACCCGAACACCTGCAACGGCTGCTGCATCGGCAATCTTTGCGTCGGCGGGAACGACACCACCGCCTGTGGGGCAAACGGTGCAGAATGCACCAATTGCGCCGGCGCGAATCAAGTGTGCGAGGCAAATGCCTGCGTCGCTGGCGCGCCGAAGTGTAGCGCGGCGAACTGCAACGGCTGCTGTTCCGGAGACGTCTGCGTCGTCGGGACCGACCCGCTCAAGTGCGGCGCCAACGGTCAGGCATGCACCGCCTGCGGCGCGGCCCAAGTCTGCTCTTCGAAGGGTCCCCAGGCCGGGGGCGCGTGCGAGGCGCAAAACCCGCAATGCAACCCGGGCAATTGCAACGGCTGCTGCGACGGAAATCGCTGCCGTCAAGGGGCCAACCAGCGCGCGTGCGGCCAAGCGGGCGTCGCCTGTCGCGACTGCGCCGCCGAGGGATCTACGTGTGATCTCCAGGCAAATCCGCGGACATGTGTCGCTGCCCCCAACGCCTGCCCGACCCAGTACCTGGCCTGTCCGGCTGGCACGGTCACGCCGACGCTGCCGCTCCAAAAGGGGCAGTGCACCACGGCCAACCTCACTGCCCTCGCCGCTGCCTGCGGTCAGGGCCCCGATGGAGCCGCCTGCGTCGCCGCGCGGAACGCCCTCCCGGCCGCCTGCTCGGCCTGCATCGCCCCCTTCGCCGTCCCCTTCCAGGACCTTACCGGTCTCTTCGCCTGCGTCGCCCCCTACCTCGACGCCGCCTGCAACCGCTCCACCGGTTGCGCCGCCGACTGCTCGACCGCCTCCTGCGACGCCTGCGCGACGCCCCAGCAAGAGCAGCAGTGCCGTCAGCAGTCGACAAACGGCCAATGCCAGCCGTACTATCAGCAGGCTCAATGCACGTTTACTGCATTTTTGGGGCAGGGGAGCTTCTGCAACCCGCAGACCTACGGCAACTACGGCGGATGGCTCGCGGCTGTCGGCAAGCAGTATTGCAACGCTCCGTGAACGGAATCGCGCCCACGCGACTCAGTGTGTAATGCACGTATCCGCTCGGCGTCTCGTCGGGCGGATGAGTCGTTTGTACGATTGAATTCCGAAACAATCGGTACTGAAGATCTTTCGCCGCCTTCGCGCGTACGCCCAATCATGCTCCGACCCTGTCATCGCTGCCTCCGCCACCACCGCGACGAAACGTGCCCCTTCTGCCAGGCCAGCCAGGCGAGCCTTGTCCGAGCCGGTGGCGTTGCCGTCGCGTTCGCGCTCGCCGCGTGCACAACAGCGCCGAAGGTCGACGCGGTCATCGACGGAAGTTCGCCCCGCCCCCTCGAGACGTCGGTCCCGATCGCCCCCTACGGCGTCGCCCCCTACGAAGTCCCCGTGACGGCACAACCGACCGCGATTCCAACCGTTTCGGCGAGCGCGGTGCCTTCGACGGTGCCGGCAACGGCGCGTCCGACGGTACCCACCGTGAAGCCGCCGGTACCGCCGAAGCCCCACGATCCGATTCACGAGCGCCACGTACCCCTCTACGGCGCTCCGTTCTGAGGGGCTGCCCCCAGGCCCGAACGGTCGCATCCGTATTTCCTCCCCCAATTCGCCGTTGCTTCCCGTACCGTGGAGAGACTCATGCTGAAGATTTGCGAAGCCTGCCGCCGTCACATCAAAGCCGAAGCGTCCTCCTGTCCGTTCTGCCGCGGGCGCTTTAGCGATGCCCGCGTGGCAGTCGTCGGTGCCGCGGTCGCATTGGCGGCCCTGGCCGGTTGCGGCGAGAAGACCCCGCCCGCAGACACGCCCCACGCGGAGGTCCCCGTAGATTCCGTAGGGACGCGCACTGCGGCGCCGGTCGCTGCCATGTACGGCGCTCCGCCCCCGCCCGACGTCTCCGCCGATCCGGTCTCCTCAGCGATCCCCCATCCGCCGATCGCCATCTATGGCGGGCCGCCGGCCCCGGTGCCCCCGTCGCCGCGAACCACGTCGGAGCCATCGGCCCCGGCGTACGGCGGGCCGCCGCCGAAGCGCTGACGAATCCCATGCAACATGCACGTTTCGTAACCGGGTTCCCCAGTCTCCTTGCGCGGACCGTCGTGTCGACGCTCTTGGAGGCGGGCGAGGACCCGGTGGTGGTGCTCGTTCGTCGCGCCGACCTCCCCATAGCCGAAGCGTTCGCCTCCCGACTCTCCGCCGAGGAACGCGGGCGCTTCGAGGTCATTGAGGGGGATCCCACGGCGATCGACCTTGGCCTCTCGGGGCCGAGTTACGTCCCTTTTTCAAACCGTCTTTCTACGATTTACCACGCCCACGAAGCGTTATTTGGAACGCCCCCTCGTGACGCGATCCGCGAGCAGCTGAGCGGCGCCCGGGAGGCGATCGCCCTCGCGAAAGCGGCCACCAAACCGCCCGTTCTTGTGTTCTTTTCGACGGCGCTTGTCGCTGGCGATCGTAAGGGGACGATGCCCGAAGAGGAACTCGACGCCCGTCGAGACTTCGGAACTCCTGTGATTGAAGCGCGCGCACGTGCTGAGAAAATGGTGCGTGCGATTTCGTCGACGGTCCCGACAGTCGTCCTTCGGCCGACGCTCCTCACCGGCCATTCCGTGACCGGCGAACTCGTGCCGCTCACCCCCTTTGCGGAACTCCTCGCCGCCCTCGTGGAGGCGCGCCGGCGGCCCGATGCGCTCGGTGCACGCTCGGGCAGCGAGCGGCGTCTCCACGTTGTTCCCGTCGACTGGGTTGCGAAGGTCGCCGTCGCGCTCTCGGTGGTCCCCCAGGCCTATGGACGCACGGTCCACGTTGCCGACGATCGCCCGCTCTCCTACGACCACCTCGTCGACCTCGTCGCTCGTGCGACCGCCCGCGCAACCGGCGCAAATGCCGCGATTGGCGGACGGCCCGATGGGCGCGCCGTGAAGTCGCGGATGCTCTTGCCGAGGAACTTGAAGGAGGCGTTTTTCACGACGCCCGGATTTGAGCGCTTCGCGGAGAACCCAAAGCTCTTCGGCTGGTGGCTCTCGGGCCCGACGAACTTCAGCCGCGCAAATCTGGTCCGTTTTTACACAGATGGCTCGGCGTGCCCGGCCTTTGAGAGTTACGTCGAGCGCCTGATTTTGGTGAGCGAAGAGGCGCGACGATCGATGATGCCGCCGCCGCGCCGCGAAGAGCCGATCGAAATCGAGGATCCGCTCGCATGATGCCGCCGCGCCTCCGAAATCGCACACCTATCCTCGGCGAAGGGCTCGTCGTCTTCCCGGTCGTGCTCCCGAAGGAGCACGTCGTCTACCTCAAGGGGCTCCTCGAAGCCCACGACGGGATCGGCTCCTTCTTCGCCGAAAAGGGGGGCGCTCTTTCGCTATTTACGACCGTCGATCAAACGGAAGAACTGCGTGAGTTTCTCGGCGAAGTGAAGAAAGAGATCCCCGATCTCGACTTCGGGGAGCCGGTCGCCGCCGAAAGCTAGCTTTCGGTTGTTGGGTCGCGCCGGGGGGAGACAAACGTGTCGATCTCCTCCGTCGTCGCACCGAGGCGCAGTAGCACCGTCGTGAGATCGCCGGCGAGCGGAGCGGTCGCTGTGTGCGACTGGCCGTCGGCGTCGCGGTAGGCGACGCGTGCAAGATGCACGAACGGACGATCGAGGGTGTACCGCTCCTCGAAGTGGCGGTCGGTCGCTTCCGGATCCCCCTCAAGGCGTACGGGGCGGCCGATGACCGGGTGGCCAATGGCGAGCGCCTGCGCGAAGAGCTGCTTCGGCGTCCACCCGGCGGTCGTGACGAGGAGGAGGGAGTGCCCCCCTTTTTTACCAAGGTATTTGGAGCTTTCCTTCGCCTTCGGGAGCACGGCGACGCGCGTGTATTGCGCATGTACCTCGCGCATTTCGCGCCCCTTTCCGCCACCGTTGCGGGCGGTGTGGCCGCCGACGGCGACGCGGGCGACCAGCTTCCCCTTGCCGTGGGTAACCCCGCGCACGAGCACGAGCGCGGTTACTTCCTCGACGGTGAGGGGGGGCCCGTACAGGGCGACGCCGCTCGTGCCGCCGTCGGGGGCGAACCGCCGCGGGAGCTTGCTGGCGGCGCGACTGTGGCTGCCGATAAGGCGACTCACAATCGCAGAAGATGCTTCCGCCGAAGGGGGCAGCTCTTGAGTCTCTGCGCCGCGCTCAAGGACGACGATCGTCTCGACTTCGTCGGTCAGCGGGATCTGGTCAAACGGGGAAAACTCGGAAATCGTGTACCCGGCTTCGACGAAGGGGGCGACGTCGCGGGCGAGCGTATCCGGATCGCAGGAGACGTAGACGAGGGTCGCCGGGCGCTCAACGAGGAGCGCGTCGCGCACCGTGCGCGGGACGCCCCGGCGCGGCGGGTTCATCACGACGACATCGTTGGCGCCGAACTCGGCACTTTCGATGTACTCTTCAGCACTTGTCGCGATCGCTCGGAGCGGGAGCTTTCGCGCATCGGCCTCCCGCTGGGCCTCTTGGGCGGCCGGCGCAAAGACCTCAACGAGGGTTACACGGGAGCCGGCAGCGGCCAGCGCAAGACCGATCGCCCCGGAGCCGCCAAAGAGTTCGTGGACGGCCCGTTTTGGGGCACGGTCGGTGTAAAGTGCATCGAGAAGCGCCCGTTGAATGCGGGCGGCCTGCCCGCGATGCGCCTGGGCAAATGCACCAAAAGTTACCCGTTGTTTGGCGAGGCCGACGCGATCTTCTGCGTTTGTTACGCCGAGCAACGGGATGGTGCGCCCGCCGAGAAACTGGGGATGATCGGTCGCGCGCAAATTTGCGGCGACGCCGAGCACCCCGGGGACCGCCATCAGCGCCTCGGCGAGCGGAAGGACGGCGTCGCGGACGAGGACGTCGGGATCGATCACGAGCGTGACGAGGAGGCCGTCGGGATCGCTCACCGGATCGGCACAGGTGGCCGAGGCGAGCGAACGCAAATCGAGGCCGAGGAGGCCGGCCTGCACGGGAAACGCGCGGACCGCATCGGCGACGCGGTTCGTGAGCGGCGGGAGGACCGGGCAGTTCGGCGTGTCGACGACGCGGCGCGCCTCCGACGTGCGGTCAAAGAGCCCGACCGTGTAACGACCGTCGGCGATCGCCACGGTGAGCTTCGCGCGCGTGCGGAAGCCGGCCAGCGCGGCGGCACCGACGGTCGCGGCGACCGGGATCGCCTGGAGCACCGGAAAGCGATCGCGGGCGGCGAGCACACGCCTCCGCTTGTGGGCGAGCTGTTCGGCGTAGTCGGGGGTCGTCGCAAGGGCTGGGCAGCCGGAACAACGCGAAAGATAAGGGCAATCGGGCGTCTTCGAGTCGCTCAAAATGCCGCCGATCCGGGGACGCGCGGGTAGGGGATCGCGTCGCGGATGTTCGCGAGGCCGGTCACGTAGACGAGCAGGCGCTCGAAGCCGAGGCCGAAGCCGGCGTGGGGGACCGTCCCGTAGCGGCGGAGGTCGAGGTACCACTGGTAGTCGTCCAGGTTCAGAAACATCTCGTCCATCCGCGCTTTAAGGACGTCGAAGCGCTCTTCACGCTGGGAACCGCCAATGATCTCGCCGATGCCGGGGGCGAGAATATCCATAGCGGCGACCGTCTTCCCATCGTCGTTCTGGCGCATGTAGAAGGCTTTGATCTCCTTCGGGTAGTTCATCACGATGACCGGTTTGTGGAAGTGTTCTTCCGTCAGCCAGCGCTCGTGTTCCGTCTGGAGGTCGAGGCCCCACTTCACCGGATAGTCGAACTTTTTCTTCGCCTTGAGCAGGAGCTCAATCGCCTCCGAGTAATCGATGCGCACGAACGGATGGGCGAGGAGCGCCTCGAGGCGCGTGATCGCCGTCTTTTCAATGCGCTCGGCGAAGAACTTCATGTCGTCGGCGCGCTCGGTGAGCACTGCACGAACGACGTATTTCAAAAAGGCTTCTGCGAGGTCGGCGTCGGCCTTCAAATCGGCAAAGGCGATCTCCGGTTCGACCATCCAGAACTCGGCGAGGTGGCGCGTCGTGTTGCTGTTCTCCGCGCGGAACGTCGGCCCGAAGGTGTAGACCCGCGACAGCGCGCAGCAGTACGGCTCGACGTTGAGCTGCCCGCTGACGGTGAGGAAGGTCTCTTTTCCAAAGAAATCCTTGCCAAAATTGGTCTCCTCGTTTTCGTCTCCAGGCTCCCCATCTTCGCCCGGACCAATTCGAGAGTGCTTCGGCACCTTACCTTGCTCCAACTCAAACGTCGTCACGCGGAACATCTGCCCGGCCCCCTCGGCGTCCGCGGTAGTGATGATCGGCGTGTTCACCCACACGAACTCCTGCTCGCTGAAGAAGCGATGGATCGCCTGCGCCATCGTGTGGCGGACGCGGGCGACGGCGCCGAACGTGTTTGTCCGGGGGCGCAAGTGGGCGACTTCCCGAAGAAATTCCATCGAATGGGCCTTCGGCGAGATCGGGTAGGTCTCGGGGTCGGCGACGAGACCGAGCACGTCGATTTCGTCGGCCTGGATCTCGACCGACTGCCCCTTCCCCTGAGAGGCGACGAGCACGCCGCGGGCAACGACGCTCGCGCCGGACGTCAGCTTCGTAATGGCCGTCTCGTAGTTTGCGAGCGTGTTCGGCGCGACGACCTGGATCGGATCGAAGCAGGTGCCGTCGCTCACGTGGAGAAAGCTGAGGCCCGCCTTGGAGTCGCGACGGGTGCGGATCCACCCTTTGATCTCGACGGTCTCACCGACGGCGATTTCGCCTTTGAGGATGCGATGAATGCTTGCAGAATGCATGATAGGTTCCGTAGGTCCGGCCGGGAATAGGCGGTCGTTCAGCGGTCGGTCTGGGGGCGCGCCGCGTGGGATTTTTCCAAGCGCTTCTCGCGGCGTTCTTCGCCGGCGCGCTGGGTCTTCTGAGCGATTTCGTCGGTTAAATCGAGGGGGGGCACCGGAACGGGCCTCCCATGATCGTCGATGGCGACGAAGGTGAGCATCGCGTCGACGCAGGGCCAGCGCTCGCCGGTACGCGGGTTTTCGCCTTCGACGCGAATGTGTACCTCGAGGCTCGTCTTAAACGTCGCAGTGACCTCCGCTTCGAGGTGGATCACTTCGCCGATCTTGACCGGATTCTGAAAGCGGAGATCGTCGACAAACGCGGTAACGCACACGCGACCGCTGTGGCGCTGGGCGGCGATCGCCCCGCCGACGTCGACCCAGGCCATGACCTGGCCGCCGAAGACGTTCCCGAGGGCGTTGGCGTGGGAGGGGAGGACGTACTCGTTCATTTCCGTGCGCGACGCATGGCGGGAACGGGCGGGGAGAGGGGCGCGATCGGTGCTCACAGGACGACGCTCTCCACGTGCTCGCCGAAGACGTCGCGGAACGTCTGTGCGATTTCACCAACGGTTGCGCCGACTTTCACCGCATCGACGATGTAGGGGAGGACGTTCTCCGTGCCGCGCGCCGCGTTCTCCAAGACCTGCATTGCGTTGGCGTACATTCCCGGGTTGCGGGTCGCGCGGAACGCTTGGAGGCGGCCAACTTGGGCTGCCTCAAGGTTCGGGTCGATCTTCATGACCGGCACCGGAACTTCGTCCTGAACGAAGGTATTCTGACCGACGATCAAACGTGCTTTCCGCTCCACTTCGAGCTGATACTGGTAGGCGGTGTTCTGAATTTCGCGCTGGGGATACCCCTGCTCAATCGCGGAAACCATGCCGCCGAGTTCGTCGATACGCGCCAGGTACTTGTAGGCGTTCTCTTCGATTTCGCGGGTGAGCGTTTCGACGGCCCAGCTCCCGCCGAAGGCGTCAACAAAGTCGGCAACGCCCGATTCATAGGCGACAATTTGTTGGGTGCGGAGGGCGATCGTTGCCGATTCGCTGGTCGGCAGCCCCAGCGCCTCGTCGTAGCTGTTCGTGTGGAGGCTCTGGCAGCCGCCGAGCACCGCCGCGAGCGCCTGCACGGTGACGCGGGCGATGTTGTTCATCGGCTGCTGGGCAGTCAGCGTCATTCCGGCCGTCTGGCAGTGGAAGCGCAGCGCCCGCGCGCGCTCGGTCTTCGCGCCGAAGCGGGAAAGAAGGAGGTCCGACCACATCTTTCGCGCGGCGCGGAACTTGGCGACTTCTTCAATCAAGTTGTTGTGGACGTTGAAGAAGAAGGACAATTGAGCGCCGAAGGTGTCGACGTCGAGCCCGGCGTCCACCGCCGCCTGCGCGTAAGCGAGCCCGTCGGCGATGGTAAATGCGACTTCCTGGACGGCGTCGCAGCCGGCTTCTCGGATGTGATAGCCGCTGATCGAAATCGTGTTCCACTTGGGGACGTCCTTCGCACAGAAGGCGAAGATGTCGGTAATGAGCCGGATCGACGGGCGCGGCGGGTAGATGTACGTCCCGCGGGCCATGTACTCCTTCAGGACGTCGTTCTGGATCGTCCCGCGGAGCTTTTCGCGAGGAACTCCCTGCTCTTCGGCGACGGCGATGTACATCGCGAGCAGCGTCGACGCCGTCGCGTTGATCGTCATGCTCGTTGAGATCTTGTCGAGGGGGAGCCCGTGGAGGAGCGTCCGCATGTCGTCGATGGAGTCGATGGCGACGCCGACGCGGCCGACTTCGCCGAGGCTTCGCGGGTCGTCGGAGTCACGCCCCATCTGCGTCGGCAGGTCAAAGGCGACGGAGAGGCCGGTCTGCCCCTGGGAAAGAAGATAATGATACCGAGCGTTTGACTCGGCAGCCGTTCCGAAGCCGGCGTATTGGCGCATCGTCCATAGGCGGCCGCGGTGCATGTTCGGCTGAACGCCGCGCACGAACGGCGGGCGCCCGGGGACGCCGACGGAGACGTCGGGATCGAACCCTTCGAGGTCGTCGGGCCCGTAGAGGGCGGCGGCGTCGCGTTGGCCGGCGAGGAGGCCGATCCGCTTCCGCGGCGGATCCTTCGCCTCAAGCTTCGCGAGTGATTCTTTCCAGGCCTTCCGCAATCCTGCGTACCCACTCATGACGCGGCGTTCTACTCGACCTCGGCGGCGCTGGGCGCGCGAATCGACGTCCGTCGCGCGGGATGAGGGCGAGTCAGCCCTGGACGATTCGGATGAGCGCCTGCGCGGCGGCGGTCGTCAGCTCGGCGAGGCGTCGCGTCGAGAGCAGCGGCGTGTCGAGGTCGTCGGCATACAGGATGACAACGGGGCGACGCGCGACTTCGACGACCCAAAGTGCGAGGTCGGGGCCCGGGTCACCGAAGGCATTTCGGAAGGGGGCATGGGCGGGGCGTTCGTCCATGGGACCGAGGAAAAATCCTGCTCGCAGCGCTTCGGCGAAGATGTGATCCCCGTCCGCGTTGAGGCGAAACTTGGCGACGGCGACGGCGTTCCCGAAGGCGCCGTTGCACGCCTGGCCGAGGAGCGTCGTCGCCCCTTCTTCGCGGCGGACGAGAAAGAGGGCGACGCGGCGCGCGACTTCGGCGGCCCCCTCGAGAAGCAGCGCCAAGACTTCGCCGCGCGTGCGGGCGAGGGCGAGTTGGGCCACGGCGGGGCTCTCGCGCAGGAGGCGATCCCGCGAAAGGCGTGCGCTGTCAAGGCTCGGCAAGAAGGAAGTTGGCGGGAGTTCGGTGTGGCCGCCCGCCGCGCGGCGTGACCGCGGCTCTGCCCCAGGAACGATGGTATTTCGACCCTTTCGACGCACGAGCGGCAGCGGAACGTCGCTGCTCGGCGGGACCGGCGTCGTCGCGCGGAGGGCGTATCCCCCATCCTCCCACTCGTCGTTTTGCGCGCGGCTGAGGTGGGGATCGGTGGCCCGACGCGGAGGGGCGGGGGTTGCAGCGCCAAGTTTTGAAATGCGTGGAACTCCGCGCGCTTCCAGCTCACGTCGGACGGTGTCATCGACCGGCGTGCCCCAGGTCGGCGTATGGAACGTCCTCCGCCCCACCGGTCTCTCGGCGGCGGGCGCAAAGCCGCGGCTCGTGGCGCGCAGGCGGGGGCGCAGCTCAGCGAGGGCTGCTTCAATGGCGGCAAGGGTGGCGAGGTGGGGCTCGACAGCGACGGGCCCATCTTCGCCACTCAATTGAAATCCGAGCTCTTTTTGGGCGTGCCGGTCGCGAATATCGGCGACGGCTACGTCCACGGTCCCATCGCTTCGTTGGGCCAACGGCACCATTAAGAAGCGGTCGAGGAAGCCGGGCGGCAAGCGGGCAGCGAGCGCAGCGTCGGGAATGACCTCTGTCGCGCGAACCTCGCCAGCGACGGCAAGAAAGCCGTCGAGCTCCTCGACGTCAATGATTTCCGCGTCCAGGAGAGCCCGCAAAAAGGGCGTTCCTTGCGCGTGTTTTCGGAGGACCGGGAGCATTCGCCCCAGCGGCACCGCGTCCGCGAAGACGAGCATGCGCCCGAGCTCGATCGTCACGGGTCGCGCCGCGCGTTGCTGGAGTCGCTGCTCCCGGGCTTGCTCCCGAACTGAAAGACGACCTCGCTCGAACGGACCATCCCAAGGCGCTCGCGGGCGATACGCTCGACGGCGCGCGGGTCTTCGCGGAGCCCCTTGACCTCGCCACGGAGGCGCGCCACATCTCGCGTGAGTCGTTCGTTTTCTTCTTTGGCAACGGCGAGTTCGCCGCGCACGGCGCGCAGTTTGGGGAGGCCGTCTGCCTGAAAAATGAGCATCGGCACGGCGACCACAGCGACCGTGAGGACGGCAAGCGGCGCAAAGGGGAGGAGGTCGCGAAAGGCGGTCATGGACGCGGGCAGTTTTCCAAGGGCGAACCTACCCAGGCGCTCGCCAGATGCCAACTATTCCCGCAAAATCTCCGTCAATCTCGGCTAGCCATTTCCGGCTGTGAGCGCCCAGACCTTCCCGCCGCTTCCGTCGACGCCCCCGGCACGTGCCCGCATCCTCGTCGTCGACGACGACGAAGACCTCGTCGACAACCTCGTCGCCGTCCTGCGGAGCCGCGAACACCTTGAAGGTGCTAGAAATACAGGGTTTTCGCTCGATATCGTCACGGCGAGAAATGCCGCCGACGCGCTGCTCTTGGCGGCGGGCGGCTTCGATCTCGCTCTCGTAGACGTAAAGCTCCCCGACGGGAGCGGGATCGACCTGATTCGCCCCCTCAAGGAGAAGGCGCCCCACGGCGAGGTCGTCTTGGTGACGGGAACGGCGACGGTAAAAGCGGCACTTGGCGCGCTTTCGTCGGGAGCATTTGCGTTTGTATTAAAGTCGTTTCGTCCGGAAGAGCTGCTCGCCGTCGTTGATCAAGTGCTCACCAAAGTTGAGCTTCAGCGCTCGCGGGCCCTTCTCGAACGGCGCTATCGAGATCTGGTCGAATTGACCGACGTGCTCGTCGTCGGCCTCGATCCGAGCGGGCGCGTTGCCCTTTGGAACCGAAAGGCGGCCCATGCAACGGGGGTCTCGCAAGCCGACGCCGTCGGGCGTGTGTTTGCCCAGGAATGGATGGGCGAGCGGGACCGACGGCGCCTCGAAGAGGCGATTGAGCGCATCCGCGAGCGTGCAAAAGAACCGGGAATCGGCGCGGAAGGGGCCGCGCGCGAAATCGAAACGACGCTGGAAGTCCCTGGGATGCCGGCCCGCCGAATCCGTTGGCACCTCTCCCAAGCCGACGAAGAGAGCAGCGCCGAGCGGCGCGTCGCCCCCGCCGAAGGGAATGGACGCATCGTTTACGCGATCGGCGTCGACGTCACCGAGAGGCAAGCGCTTGAAAAGCGCGCAGCCGATGCGGAAGCGCTCTCCGCCATGGGGCGCTTGGCGATGAATCTCGCTCATGAGATCCGAAATCCCCTCAATGCGGCCGTGCTTCAATTGCACCTTCTTGGGCGCCAGGTGGAGAAATTGGATTCACCCACAGACACGAAAGAGGGGTTCCGAAGCCGCATCCGGATCGTCGGGGACGAAATCGGCCGCCTCAATCGACTCCTCACCGAGTTTCTCGAACTCGCGCGCCCGCGGAGCATTCTCCGGGAGCCGGTCCACGTCTCCCGCCTCGTCGAAGACGTCCTCGATCTCGAAGCGGAGACAGCCCGCGCGCGCAACGTCACCATCGTTCGCGAGGTCGCCGCCGAGGGGGTCGTCGCCATCGGAGATCGCGAAAAACTGAAGCAAGTCGTCCTGAACGTCGTGGTCAATGCCCTCGAAGCGATGAAAGACGGCGGTCGGCTTACCGCGCGCGTCACCGGCGACGGCGACCGCGTGACCTTCGTGCTTGAGGACGACGGCCCCGGCATCCTTGATGAGCACCGGGCGACCGTGTTCGACCCGTTCTTCACAACCAAAGAGGCGGGGACGGGACTCGGGCTGTCGATCGTTCGAAAGATCGTCGACCAGCACGCGGGGACGATCACCCTCGAGTCGCTCCCGGAGCGGGGGACGCGCGTCGTCGTCACGATTCCCGATGGGCGCGCTCCGACCGCTCGTGGCTCCAGCGGTCTCTTGCCCGAAGGCTGAGCGCCTCAAACGTAGAAAGCCCCTCGCGTCTACCGACGGGAGGGGCTCTTTCCTACCACGACGTTCCGGTCAGCGTCCCGGCGGTCGCATCGGCAACACGCTCGTCGAAATCGGCGGCGGCGGGATCTTCCCGCTCGGACGCGACTCGGGAGCATCACTCTCGAGGGCGTTCAACGCGGCGAAAACCTTGTCCATTCCGTACTCGCTTGCCGCCTCGCGCTGGAAGACGACCGTCGCCTTCACGAGGCGAAGTGCCTCGTGCTTGCCGAGTTCGGTTTCCCGTTCTGCGTAGGCTTCGAAGGTGCCGAAGCCCTTCGCTTCGAAGAGCTTCTTCGCTTGAACTTCCGCGAGAGCGATGCCGACGTCGAAGAAGTTCTTTGCGAGATTCTTCTTCAGCGTCTTGATCTTCGCCGTTTGTTCGTGAAGTTCAGCGATGCGCTTCTTGATGTCTTCCGCGCCGGCCGGCGTGCGGATCGTCGCGCGCGCGCTTCCGGGGAGCGGCGGCTCTGCGGCGCGGGCACGGGCTTCCGCGGCGTGCTTCGCTGCGTGGCGGGCCGCCCACGGGGCCGCTCCACGGAGGCCGAGCTTGCGCTTCGGCTCGTCTTTGGCGGCCTTCGAGGATTTCTCCTTCTTGCCGTCTTTCTTCTTCTTTTTCGGTTCCTTGGCGTCGATCGGGGCTTCCTTCGAAGCTTTCTCCGCCTTGGGCGCCTTCGCGACCGGCTTGGCCGGCTTTTCTGGCTTGGCCGCGGCCGCCTTCGGCCCCTTCTTCTCTTCCGTTACGGCTTTCGCCGCCTTCAGATCTTTGGACGCCTTCGGAGCCTCCTTGGCTTTCGCCGCGGGAGCTTCCTTCTTGGGGGCCGTCTTGCTTGCTGCCTTCTTCGTCGTCGCCATACTGGCCGCCTCGCGCCGAGCGCACCTTGACGGGTCGCTGGCGTCGAGGGGTCTCGACGCCACCCAACGGAGGCCGACCGTCGCCCCCCGTCTTCCGAAGTCCGCTTGCGCAAACTTCCCCGCACCTAGCAACCGGAATACCAGAGTAGTTGACAGTAGGACAAGGGGGTAGCGCCCCCGTCAAACGAAGAAACCGGCTTGCGGTTTCGCCGAGTCTCCGTTCGCCGCTTCGCGGTCGGCGTAGCGGCACCTACAATCGGTAAACGGGGCGCCGGTTACAGGACGCGAACGCGGTCGTCGTTGCCCCCGTCCGATGGCACTGGGGCTGCCGCCGGCGCTTCGGCCCCCCAGAGCCCCTGGCGGAGCCCTTCGAGCTTGCTGCGAACGTCGGTCAGCCGCGCCGCTTGGGTATCGAGGGTCGCTTTCGCGGCCGTT
Organism: Sorangium cellulosum; assembly: GCA_020720045.1. GTDB lineage: Bacteria > Myxococcota_A > Polyangia > Polyangiales > Polyangiaceae > JAAFHJ01. The sequence goes on from DYPH01000019.1 coordinate 30,832, forward strand.
TCATCGACCGCTCCGTCGGCGCGTGCCGCCTTGGACGCGGAAAGCACCTCGAACACTTCCCGTTGCAGTTCCTCGCTCGTCGTGACGACCCACGACTCCAGCTTCTGGGCGAACTGATCAATCATTTCATCCAGTTTCGGTGCGACGCGCCCCGCGACATCCCGCACGACTTGGGGGGCGAGCTCCTTCGCGCGCTTCTTGTATTCTGCATCGACCTTGTCCTTAAGGACGAAGGCGAGGACCGGTGCCGCCGCAAGGAGGACCCCGGCAAGGAGCAGATTGGTGAACAGCGCGCCGAGGCCGACGGCGAGGAGCGCGGCGATCCCGATGTCGTACTTGAACGTGTCGACGTGGACGTCGAGGCGATGCTGGTCGGCGCCGAGCACATCGGCTACCCGCTTGCCGGCGTCGTGGGCGTCGTCCTTGACGAGCGCGATGGTTCGCTCGGCGAGGTCTTCCAATTTTTCAGCGATTTCCTTCGCTTCTGCCTCGGCCCAGCGCTTGAAGGTATCTTCGAGGAACGCGGGCAAGTACTGGCCGAGGTCCTCGCGCTTCGCGCCGTCGATGACCGACGGGAGCTTGCCGACGAGGTCGTCGACGAAGCGGTCGAGGTCCTTCCGGGCCCCCGCCTTGATGCCGCCGATCGCTTCGCGGAGCTCAAGTCGTCGTTGCTCCAGCGTCCCCGTCTGGCCGGCAAGGTCCCGTTCCAGCAGCGCAATTCGCCGATCGAGCTCTTCGGTCTTCATCGTGACGGCGCGCCGGCGGGCGTCGAGCCCCTTCCGAAGCATCGTCTCGTGGGCGAGGCCGCCGCCGATCGCGTTGTCGAGAAGGATCCGTCCCCGCTCCTCGGCAAGGAACGCTTCGAGGTGGGCGACGAGCTCGGGCATGCCGCTCTCAAAGCGCCGCCCGGCAAGCGCCGTCTCCGCACTTACGGGGAAGAGCACTGGCGACTTGACGAGCTTCCCGAGCTGCTCTTTCGCATAATCAAAGGCTTCTTTGCGCTCCTCTTCGCTGAGGATGTCCCACTTCGTAATGACGAAGACGATCTTGTCGCGGGACGCGGCGAGCAGCTTCTCCTGAAGGAAAACGCGCTCACTCTCTTTCAGGATCTGCCCAGCGTCGAGGAGAAACAAGACGGCATCGGCGCGCGGGATATAGCTGTAGGTGATGTCGGCCCGCTGGTGGCTCAGGTCGTTGACGCCTGGCGTATCGACGAGCAGGATCCGCTCCGCGAGCAGCGGCGCCGGATAGCCAATTTCCAAATGATCCACGTCGTCCGGAGAACGACCGCCGCCGACCGCGAAGGTCCGCGCGTCCCCAAATGCGATCGGCTCGCGGGTGCCATCGGTGTGCACGACGGTCGCCGTAGGCTCCTCGGCATGTTTGATGTGATGGATCGTCGCCGTCGTCGGCGTCACGCCGACCGGTAGCGCGCTCGTCCCGAGAAGGGCGTTTACGAACGACGATTTGCCGTGATTGAACTCGCCGACGACGACGAGGTGAAAGCGATCCTCGTGAAGCTTCTTGACGAGGTCTTTTTCGACCTTCTCCGCGAGCGTTTTTGCCCCGACGTCTTGCGCAACTTGGACGAGCTCGGCGAGAATATCGGCAACGTCCTGTTGGCGCTGGCGGTGCACATTCAGCATAGTCATTGGCTTGGATTCCTTCAAAGAATGGGAGGCGTCTTCGTTCACGCATCCCCCTTCAAGAGTAGGCGGACTTTCTCGTCGACTTCCGGCATGGTGAGGCCCCCGGGGCCGAGGTTTGCGGCCTCCCGATAGAGGGCACTTTCCCCAAAGACGCGCATCGCGAGGACACGCTTCGGCAGCCACGGGTGGCTCGCAAAAACCTCCATATACTTGCCGACGCCGTCCTTGCCCTCTTCGTACTGTTCGAGGAAGGCGTCCATGTTGAACTCCTCGTAGAGTTTCCGAGAGCCGAGGACGAGCTTGGTCATCGCCTTCGTCGAAACGTCGAGGTCTCGGGAACAGAGCATACCAGCGCGATCACAAGTGATTTCCGCACGGCGGGACCACGCATTGAGCGCGAGGAGCGCCGGTTGGACCGCCCACTTCACGAAGATCCCCGCCATCTGGGTGAGGTAGTGGAGCGCGGTCAAGTAGACGACGTGCTTGTTATGGATATGGCCGCATTCGTGGCCAATGACCATCCGAAGCTCTTCGTCGGTGTAGTGATCGATCAATGCCGAATGAACCATGATGAACGACTCATCATGGGTGCCATAGGTCGCGGCATTCAAAGAGGCATTTGCGACGATGTAGAGCTGCGGTGTCGGAATGTGCAGCGTATCGGCGCACTCCTTCGCGATCCGTTGCAGTCGCGGGAACTGGCGGTCGGAAACCTTCACGGCATTGCCAAGAAGCTCGCTCCGCCAGACCTGCTTGAACATGCGGACCGAACTCGTCACCGCGAGCTCGACGGCGGTCATTCGTGCGAATGCTGCCCGCGTCGATTGATCGAGGTTGTACGCGTAGGCGTGCCCCTCGGTCTCCGGGCCCCCTCCGAGGTGACTGGAGCGGCGCGCATCGACCCAACTTTTGAAGTCTAATTCCGGGAAATCCGCCATCTTCGTTGATCCTCTCAGGGGGGCACCGCGCGCTGTCCCACGCCTGCGCGCCGACGCTTCATCCGCTGTGGAGGATGGGAGGCCGGCGCGCCTCGGCGGGGAGCGTAACGATGGCGAGCGGCACCGACAAGGAGGGAGACGCAGGCGGAGGAGTTCTGCCGTTGTCCTGGGGCCGTTTCGCCGTTTTGTCGGTTCAGCCCTTAGCGAGGCCTTCGACGGCGGCCAGAACCGCCTCCGCGTGGCCGTCGACCTTTACCGTCGGCCAGGCCTTCAGCACCTTTCCTGTCTCATCGAGAATAAACGTCGACCGGATCGCCCCCTCGACCTTCTTGCCGTACATCATCTTTTCGCCCCAGGCACCAAACGCGGTATGGGCAAGCTTTTCCGGGTCCGACAGAAGGAGGACCGTCAGCTCGGACTTGATCTTGAAGTTGCAGTGGCTTTTTACGGAATCTCTTGAAATGCCGACAATTTTTGCGCCTGCGGCCTCGAACTTTGCCTTGAATGCGGTGAAGGCCTGCGATTCACGCGTGCATCCAGGGGTCGAGTCTTTCGGGTAGAAATAGACGACGAGGTAGCCCCCTTTTTCGGCGTGAAGCGGGTGGGATTCTCCGTCGTCACCGAGGAGAGAGAGGGGCGGGAGGACGGCTCCGACTTCGATCATGGAAAACTCCTAACTAGTTCGTCCTCGCCCGCTATCGCGGATCGAGGAACAAGGGGGAACGGGGAACGGCCGCGGGGCGGGCGCTCTTCGGATGCTCGAGCCTGCGGCGTCGCGAGGGACGGCGGGCCCCTTCACGAGGACCGCGTTGAGCCGCTTTCGTAGTAGCCCACGGCGCCCTATGGCCTCCGAATTTGCGCTCCTCGACCGCGCCCTGCCGCTCCTCGACCCAGGCCCGCTCGCCGGCCTCCTCGTGCCGAACGGCGACGACGCTGTCGTGTTCGCCCCGACCGATGCGCCGCTCGTGCTCTCCGTCGACAGTCAGGTCGAAGATGTTCATTTTGCAAGAAAATTCTTCCCGTTGGACGTAATCGCTGGCCGCGCGTTCGCCGCCGCCGTTTCCGATCTGGCGGCGATGGGGGCGACGCCCAAAGGGGCCCTCGTCGCCGTGCATTTGCCTGCGTCCTACACCGATTCCGACCAGGACGTCCTCTTCGCCGGCCTCGGGCGCGCCGCAAAGCGCTGGGGCTGCCCCATCGTCGGCGGGAACGTTTCCCGGGCGCCGACGCTGGTCCTCACGACGACGGTCCTCGGGACGACGCCACGCCCGCTCCGCCGCAGCGGAGCCCGCCCGGGGGATTGCGTGCAGGTTGCAGGGACTTTGGGGGCCGCCGCCCTCGGCCTCGCCGCGTTCCTTCGCGGCGTCGACGATGACCTCGCCCGCGATGGGGCGCTCGAACCGTTCCGTCGCGCGTTTCGCGACCCGGAACCGAAGCTCGCCGCCGGCCTCCTCGCGCGCGCGCAGGCGACGGCTGCCATCGATGTGTCCGACGGATTTGTGCAAGATCTCGGACATTTGGCGAAGGCGAGCGGGGTCGCCATTGCCCTCGATCCGAGCCTCGTCGACGCCCTCGCGTTCCCGCTTCGCGCCGGCGCGGCCGCCCTCGGCATCGATGGGCGCCACGCGGTCCTCCACGGGGGCGAGGATTACGCCCTCGTCGTCACCGCCCGCGAGCTTCTCCCGGGCTTTTTCCCGGTCGGAACCGTCGTGGCCGCCGACGAATTTCCCGTCGGGACGGTGCTTCTTGGGGAGGTCCCCGTCGAAGGGGAGGGGTACGACCACCTCCTTGCAGCGGCGCGCTAGCGCGAATTTATCGTTTGAGGCGGCCGAAAGAGACCGACGACCAAATGCCGACCCCGTCGGCGATTGTTGCGAACTGATTCGTGCCGCTCTGAGCCACTTTCACCGTATGAAGGTCCTCAGTTCCGCCCATGCTCATCGGGCGGGTCTTGCGCGGAGCGCCTGCCGTTGCGAAGCCTTGATAAAGGATGGCGTCACCGACGGCGGCGACGACGCCAAAGCCGGCCTCGCCAGGGAGCCCGAGGCGCGTGACGACCTTGCTCGCGCGGTCGATGCGCACCGGCGCGCCGTGGCTGTCCTGGAGGAGGACCGAGGCGCCGTCTTCCGCCAGAACGGGGCGCTCACCGACCGCGAAGGCGGTGTCCCGTTTGTTCGCAAATTCATAGAGATGAATGACGGGGAGCTTCTTCCACGTCGCCCATGCAGTGACGCTCTCGCCAGTGCTGTTGGGGAGCGTCGCCGTCGTCTCGCGGGGGTCGTAGGCGACATAGGCGAGGGTTCCACCGTCCGTCGAAAACGAGAGTCCGCGGTCGGCGACGGAGAGGCAGGCATCCGTGCCGAGCGGACCGCCGGTTCCGCGGTCGAGATTCCACACTTCGAGGCAGCCGGGCTCCACGTGGGCGTCGGGAGCAATCTGATAACCGGCCGTATTTTCGAGGAGCGCAACATTGCCCCCTTCTCGGGCTAGTGCAATCGACGCGCCCGTTGCATGATCCCACAAAGTGCCGCCGGGGCGGGCAAATACGACCTTCTCTACGCCCCCACTCAATGGCAGAACCTTGAGGGCGTGCCCCGGTGCTTCGTCGACGACGATCACGACGCGCCCACCGGCGTCCGGTCCGGCGACGGCGTGTACCGCCTGCTTTTCGCCGGGACGGATCATTTTTTCTGCTTTTGCGGGGAGTTCCACGTCCATCAGGGCGCCGCCGGTGACCGTAAACAGCAGGTGCCCGTCGAGGGGGGCGAGGACCGCAGGCGTCTCGGGGCCGGCGACCGTCGGTGCCGGGGCGCTCTCGACGCAGGAACGGCAGCCGCCGCTAGAAAGTCCCAGGAAGCCCACAGCGAAAACGACCAGGAACCGAGTTGCGCGCATCGGTCGACGCTAGCGGCTTTCCGGTTGCGCCTGGGACCGGTAGCGTGCGCCGCGATGAAAATCCCTTCTCTTGCCCTTTCCGCTGCGGGCGCCAACGCCGGCCTTCGCGCCTTGAAGACGGTCTGTGCGATTTCCCAAGGGATCGCCCCCCTTGAGGCGCGCTTCCTCGATGCGGTCCAGCGCCACCTCCTCGGGACCGACGTCGACGTGCTGACGCTGGAGCCGATCGACGTTTACGAACTCGCGCGGGCGGTCCCCGACGGGGAATTTCGGGCCGGCATCCTCTCCGGGATGGTCGTCGCCTCCTGCATCGACGGCGAGGCTTCTACGGACGAAATGGCACTGATTGCCCGGTTTGCAAAGGCGCTCGACGTCGCCCCGGAAGCGGTACAGAACGTCCGCTATTTGGCGAGTGAGCAGCTCTTTCTTGGGCGTCTGAGTATCGCCCGCAATGCGGTGCCGAGCTTCCTGACGGCAGGCGTTCTCGCGGAAGAGCGCCTGCCGGCGCTTGTGAAGCAGGCGCTGGCGATGCTCGGTACGGGAGACACGAGCGTCGCAGCTAAGTACGCCGCCCTCCGCGACTACGCGCCGGAAACCTTCGGCCGGAAATACTCTGAATTTTTGGACAAACACGGGATTCCACTCCCCGGCGAGCGCTACGCTGGGCCCGAAAGCCTCGTCGCTCGCGACGTTCTCCACGTGCTTGGCGACTACGGAACGAGCGCCAGCGAGGCGGCGGCGGTGGCAGCGTTCCAGGCCGCCTGTCACGGGGCGTCCCCCTTTGATTCGTTGCTCTTTGCGTTCGCTCAATTCGAGTTGAGCCGCTCGATGACCGAGGAATCAGACGCAGCGTTCCGGGCGCTCAATGCGGAGGTGATGTTCGAAGGGGTGGCGCGCGGGGCGAAGGTCGATCGCGAAGCCTGGAGCGACTTTGACCTCTGGGATCACGTTTCCCGCCCCGTCGACGACGTCCGCACCGCCCTCGGGATCGCCCCGCGCGGCTGACGTCTCCGTTCGGCGCCTCGCCCTCCAAAAAGCTCTCTTTTCCGCGCTGACCCCGGAAGATCAGGTGTGCCGCCGATCTCTTTGCCGATTGCCGGCTTCAGCCGCTGGTCGGTCTGAGTCCCTAAGTTACTGTTATCAAACTACTAACGGACCCACTTTGAGAGGGCGGGACCGCCGCGGCGCGGCTGCTTCGCGTAGTGGGAAATGTCGTTGTAGAGGCCGAGGCGGGCGCGGACCGGCGATTGAAAATCGACGACATTGAGGCACGCCGGCGCCTGATCGAGGCGGTCTCGGTAGCCGCGCGGATCGATGCCGAGGAGGCCGCAAAGAATGAGCCGGATCGTCGCCTTGTGGGAAATGACGACCGCCGTCTCCCCCGCATGCGCGAGCACGATGTCGCGAATGAGCGGCAACGCGCGCGCGGTCACCGCCAAGCCGGACTCGCCGCCCGCCGGCGAAAACGTATATGGATCCTGTTCCCAAGATGCATATTCCTCGGGAAATCGAGCTTCTACTTCGCTCCGCGTGAGCTCTTCCCAGCGGCCGTGGGAGATCTCGCGGAGGCCGTCCCGGGTCTCGATGGGGATGTCTCGACCGCCGCGGACTTGGTGGGCCGTCTCCTGGGTGCGCCCCATCGGGCTCGCGTAAATCGCTGCGATCGGCTCGTCGGCGAGGCGCTCTCCCAGGCGACGCGCCTGGTCGACCCCTTCGTCCGAAAGGGGTACGTCGGTCGCCCCCGCGAAGCGGTCTTCGGCCAGGCGGGTGGCGCCGTGGCGAATGAACAGGATGCGGGTCGTCATGGCGGCGAGTTGTAGCCCCTTTTGCCGAGCGGACCGCGCCACAACCTACAAAAAAGTGCAGAGTGCAACCAAAATGGCTGCACTCTGCATGGAAGGCGGCGTCGGTTCGGTCAGAGACCGGCGCAGACCGCCGGGAGGGCGCGCCCCTTCATGGCGTTCTTTACCGCAGTAATTTCGGGGGAGTTGCCGCTAGCGCCCGCCTGGGAGGCGAGGATGTTGCACTGCACGGCCGCCGCCGCCATCATCCCACCTTCAACGGTCGCGGCGTTGCGCTTCGCCTCGGCGCCGATCGCCGCGCAGCACTGCTTGAGCTTGGCGACGTTCGGGTTGACGGCAGGCCCCGTCGGCTTCTTCCCGGCATCGACGCCGGAGTCGACGCCGGCATCTTCCGGCTCCATCGGCTGGAGGTCGGTGAGCGCGCTTGCCGTCGGGGCCGGCGAGGGGGCCGGCGGCGGCCCGGCATCGGGGACCGGCGGCGGGTCCTTCTTGCAGGCGGCGATCGCGAGACCGAGGGCAAGTGCGAGCACGGGGGCGATGCGACGGAAAGCGTTCATGGCGGCGCAGACTACCTGTTTCGTCGGGGAAACAGAAGGGACTTCCGCCTGCGGGACGGGCGCGACAAATCGCGATTCGTGCCGTGCCCCAACGAAAACACCCTGCCCGGGGAGGGGCAGGGTGCGAGAGGTTCCGAGGGGCGAACCGAAGGAAACGGAGCTCAGAGCCCCATGTCGGCGAGGCTCCGCGGCCAGATCTTGCGATTGCTGAAGGAGATCCCGCAGACGCCGACCATCTTCGGGAAGGTCGTGGCGACCGGGTAGGTGTTGTCGATGGCGGCGACCGCAAGGTCGTCGTCGACACGGAGAACGCTGTTGATCTGGAACTCGTCAAAGTCGCCGTTCGCGTCGGCGTTCAGCATCGAGACGGTGATGGGGCCGTTGATGCTGCAGAGCATCCCTTCGTACATCTCGGCGCTTGCGCCATTGGTCGTGACGTCGGCGGCGTTGACGGCGACGGGGGCGATCGCGAGGTTCGTGCCGGCGTCGACCACGGTCACCTGCGCGCCGGTGATGTGGCTCATCGTGAAGATTTCTTCGTACTTACCGACGATGGTCACCTTGTTGCCGACGGCGACCGTCGGGACGGCGCCGGTCTGAACAAACATGCCTTCGTAGGGGCCGTTGCCGCTCTGAATGAAGAAACCGAGGTTCGGCGGGTTCGTCGGCCCGACCGACTTCACTCCGGTGACGTAGACGTTCTCAATGCGAACACGGGTTCCGACGGCCGGCTTGTTGGCGGCGGCCGGGTCGCGGACCTGCTTGATCGTCGTGACGACCGGCGCGATCGCGTTCGGGTCGCAGGCGTTGCCGATGCCATTCGCGTCGTCGTCGGCCTGGTCGGCATTCGCGTCGTCGACGCAGTTGTCGACGCCGTTCTCGATGCCGTCTCCGTCGAGGTCGCGGAACTTCGGGACCGCGCAGCCTTCGCCGCTGACCTGGGGGCACTTGTCGCAGGCGTCGCCGATGCCGTCGTTGTCGCTGTCGCCCTGGGCGTCGCCGTACTGGGGGAGCTTCGGGTTGAAGACGCTCGGGCAGTTGTCGGCGCCGTCGTCGATGCCGTCACCGTCTTTGTCGGTCGCGGTGATGCCGTTGGCGAAAGACGTCCGGAAGGGGGTGCAGGAGGGCTCGTTCGCCGGGACCTGCGAACGGCAATAGAAGAGGGAGTTCGCGTAGATCGCGTCGCCCGCCGCCTTGAGCGTCGCGAGGTCGGTGCCGGTGTCCTTCTTGGCGCAGACCTTCTTCGCGACGCCGCAGACGTCGAGGGCCTCGCAATCGCTGCCGCCGACGGGGGCAAGGTCGAGCACGGCGGCGTCGCCGTAGAGCGCTTTGCCGCCGCGGAGGACGGCGAGGATGTCTTCCGAACCGCCATCGAGGACCGAGCGCCACGGGTTCTTCGGCGACTTGTTCCAGAAGACGACGTCGGCGACGTTCCCCTTGGCGAGGCGACCGATCTGGCGTTCGCGGCGAACGGCGATGGCGCCGTTCAACGTCGCCATTTCGACGAGGGCGCGATCGTCGTAGAAGCCGCCGTAATATTTGCTGTTTAGGCTGTCGGCGCAGCGGAGTTCCCGCTGCAAATTGACCGATCCGCTCGGCACCCAGTCGGTCCCGATGGCGACCGGTACGCCCATGTTCCCGTACATCGTGACGGGGGCGGTGACGCCGTAGAGATCGACGTTGGAGCGGGGCGACCAGATGAGCGACGCGCGATCGTTGCGGAAGAAGGCGACGTCGTCGGGCTTGACGGCGATGCCGTGGATCACGCCCGACTGCTTCTGCAAGATGTCGTTCGGGTCGGTCTCTTGGCAGGTGAATTCGTTGTGGGCTTCGTTGTCGATGCCTTCGCCGACGTGGGGGAGGTAGGCCTCTTCGGCCAGCGTCGCTGTCGTCGTCTGGCGGCTCCTGGCGTAGCCGCTGCACCCGCTCGCGACCTGCGTTCCGCCCGAGTCGCGGAGGGGGAAGGTGTCGCTGTTGGCGACCTTCCCGCCGAGCCCTTCAAGCTGGGCGTCGCCGTTGTCGAGGTTGCGGAGGAGACCGGCTTGGCCGCCGGCGCCGGCAATGCTGGTAGTTCCGCCCATCAAATGGCGAAGTTCGGCGAAACGGACGACGTTGGCGCTCGCGCCGCTGCTCACCGTGATCGTCGTATGGCCGCGCTTCCCCTTGCGCCAATCGTGCCGCTGCTCATAGCGCTCGGTGCCGTGTCCCTTCGGCCCGTTGTTGGCAAAGCCGATGTGATCGTGGGGATTGACCATCCCGGGGCTGATGACGGTGTTCGTGCATTTGACCACCGTCGCCGCAGCGGCCAACGGATCGGTCGCGCAGCTCGCAGCCGCGCACGCGATCGTACCGTCGGCCTTGATGAGGAGCTGGCCGTCCGGGGTCGTCCCGTCGGGGAGGAGAAGCGTCGCCTCAAAAATACGGTCGGCGTTCCCGGTCTTCGTGACCGTACAAGCGCCCGCGAGCGGATTCACCGGGCCCGCGTCGGTCGCCGTGTCTGCGCCAGTATCTGCGGGGCCGCCGTCGGTTTCGACCGGCGCATCGGTCGCCGCATCGGTGGTGGGGGTGGTTTCACCATCGCCGCCGCCACAGGCAACGAAGGCAACGACGCCCAAACAAACGGGGAAAGCGAGGAAAAGACGACGCATGAACTCTCCTTAGGGGCGCCAGGCCGATCGCCAGGCGAGACCGTGATTCGGCCGCGCATCGTAGCCGGAAATCGACAAAGCGCTGTTACGAACGGGTGCCAACAGGCAGAAAAAAGAGTCGGCCCGACCAAATCTGGCCGAACCGACGCTCTAGTGCACTGCGTTAGTCTACCGCGTCTGTTTCAAACTCCGCGCCGTCTCCCGCTTCGCGGACGGGCGCATGGAAGTCACGAACAGCCCATGCTGTTTCCGCAGTTGAGGCACTTGTAACAAGCGCCATTGCGGACGGTGATATGGCCGCAGCCGTCGCAGACCGGCGCGTCGCCCATCATTGCGTCGAGCTGGGCGTCGAGGGGGGAGCCGTGGGGCGGCTCCTGGCCGAGTAGCAGGCTCACGTTGCGATCGTTCGGCGCTTCCGCCTTGGCCGGTTCGCGCGGGATGGCGGTTCCGCGGGCCGATTCAATCTCGGAATCGCCCTGCTCCTGCCGGTCGTGGGTCGAGCCCAATACTGGCGCCTCTTCCGGTTTGACGTGGGCCAAATCGTAGCGATTGAGGTACTCGACGCCGAGCACGCGGAAGAGGTAGTCGACGATCGACGTCGAGATCTTCACGTAGGGGTGCCCCTCAACGATCCCCTGTGGTTCGAAGCGGGTAAACGTGAACTGTTCCACGTAGGTTTCAAGGGGGACGCCGTACTGGAGCCCGACGGAAACGGCCATCGCGAAGCAGTTCATCAAAGAGCGGAACGCCGCCCCTTCCTTGTGCATATCAATGAAGATTTCGCCGAGCGAGCCATCCTCATATTGGCCGGTTCGCAGGAAGATCTTGTGGCCGCCGACCCGCGCTTCTTGCGTAAAGCCGACGCGCTTCTTCGGCAGCCGCACGCGCAGACCGGGCGGCCGCCCGCCGGTGTGCCCCTTGAGGTTGAGCGGGAGTTGGGCCGGTTGCTCGACTTTCGTCGCCGGGATAGGCGCAAGCCCGTCGGTATGGGCGCGGGCCGCGTCCTTCTTCGCCTCGGAGGCCTTCGTCTCTTCGGCTTCGTCGTTCTTCGTCGAAAGCGGCTGCGAAGCTTTGCAACCATCGCGGTAGAGAGCGACCGCTTTCAGTCCGAGTTTCCAGCCCTGTTCATAGACGTTCGCGACCTCTTCCACCGTCGCTTCGTTGGGGAGATTTACCGTCTTCGAGATCGCACCCGAGAGGAATGGCTGGACCGCCGCCATCATGTGGATGTGGCTCATAGGAGCCAGATATCGTTCCCCTTTTGCGCCGCAGCGGTTCGCGCAGTCGAAGACTGCGTAGTGGGCGGCGCGCAGGTACGGTGCCCCCTCGATGGTCATGCGACCGATGACCGTCTCGTTCGCTTCGGCGATTTGTTCCTTGGAGAAACCGAGGAAAGAAAGGAACGAGAACCCCGGTTTGGAGAGCTGCTCCTTCGTGACGCCGAGGCGCGCGTAGGCGGCCTCACCGATGACCCAGGGGCCGAAGGCGAAAGCCAGGTCGAAGACGCCGGGGAGGGCCGTCTCGGCTTTGCCGATTTCGTCGTCGGTCAGCCCCTTTTCGCGGAGCGCGCGGCGATGGATGTGCGGGGCGGTCGTGAAGGTGTTCGTCCCGCTGATGTAGGCGACGATCTCCGTGCTCTGCTTTTCGTCGTAGCCGAGGCGCCGGAGCGCCTCCGGGACCGACTGGTTGACGATCTTGAAGTAGCCGCCGCCGGCGAGTTTCTTAAACTTTACGAGGGCAAAGTCGGGTTCGACGCCGGTCGTGTCGCAATCCATCAGGAGGCCGATCGTCCCCGTCGGCGCGAGCACGGTCGCCTGCGCGTTCCTGTAGCCGTGCTGCTCGCCGAGGCGAACCGCCTCCTCCCAGTCTTCGCGGGCGGCGCTCAAGAGGTCGCCAGGGGCGCTCGCGGGATCGATCGCGTAGGCGGCATCGCGGTGCATCCGCATGACGTTCAACATCGGTTCGCGGTTCTTTGCAAAGCCGACAAACGGACCTTTCGTCGCCGCGATCTCCGCGGAAGCCTTGTAAGCTTGACCGCACATGATGGCGGTGAGCGCCGCTGCCATTCCGCGCCCCTTGTCGCTGTCGTAGGGGACGCCGAGCTGCATCAGGAGCGAGCCGAGGTTCGCGTAGCCGAGACCCAACGGCCGGTAATCATGGCTGTTCTTGGCGATGCGCTCCGTCGGGTACGACGAGAGATCGACGAGGATCTCCTGAGCGATAAAGAAGGTGCGGCAGGCGTGCCGGTACCCCTCGATGTCAAACGAACCGTCGTTGCGGAGGAACTTCGTAAGATTGACCGACGAGAGATTGCAGGCCGAATCGTCAAGGAACATGTATTCCGAGCACGGATTCGAGGCATTGATTTTGCCCGTATTCGGGCAGGTGTGCCACTTGTTGATCGTCGAATCGTACTGGACGCCGGGGTCGGCACAGCCCCACGCCGCGTTGGCGAGCTGCCCCCAGAGGTCACGGGCGGCGAAGGTCTCGACCGGCTTCCCGGTCGTGCGTGCGACGGTGCTCCACGAGCCGTCGTTGGCGACCGCCTTCATGAACGCGTCGGTCACGCGGATGGAATTGTTGGAGTTTTGACCACTGACGGTGTGGTAGGCCTCTCCGTTAAAATCCGACGAGTAGCCGGCGGCGATCAATGCCTTCGCCTTCTTCTCCTCCTTCACCTTCCAATTGATAAAGTCGACGATTTCCGGGTGGTCCATGTCGAGGCAGACCATCTTCGCGGCGCGGCGTGTCGTCCCGCCCGACTTCGTCGCCCCCGCCGCGCGGTCGAGGACCTCCAAGAAGCTCATCAGACCGCTCGAGGTGCCGCCGCCGGAGAGCTTCTCCTGGCGCCCCCGAATTTGTGAGAAATTCGAGCCGGTTCCCGAGCCGTATTTGAAGAGGCGCGCCTCGGACTTCACGAGCTCGTAGATCGCCATCAGGTCGTCTTCGGCGCTCTGGATAAAGCAGGCGGAGCACTGGGGGCGCTCGTAGGCGTTGGCGGTTTCACGAACGACCGTTTGAGTGCGGTCGTCGCTTCCGTCCCAGGCCCAATTGCCGCCGGAGCCGGTGATCCCGTATTCGTGAAAGAGGCCGCAATTGAACCAGACGGGGCTGTTGAAGGCGCCGCGCTGGTTTACCAGCAGGAAGGAGAGCTCCGCTTCGAAGGCTTCCGCGTCGGCGGGTGTGGCGAAGTAGTTGCCGAAGCGCTCGCCGGCGGCGCGGATCGTGTGGGCGATCCGGTGGACGACCTGGCGGACCGAGGTCTCGCCGCGCTTCGCATCCCCATGCAGGCCGGCCTTACGGAAGTACTTCGAGATGACGATGTCGGTGGCGAGCTGGCTCCAATCATGTGGAATTTCAGCGCCGTCCATCTTGAAGACGACGGAGCCGTCTGGGTTCGTGATGTTGCTTGAGCGGCGGTCGTAGGTCACCTGGTCGAGGGGATCGATGCCGGCCGTCGTGAACCGGCGCGGCACCGAAACGCCCCGCGGCGCAGAATCGGCGGACGCGGCGTTGGTGACAACCGCCTTCTTCGGCGCCTTCGCCGCACTCTTCCCGCTCGCCTTCACCGGAACATTCGACTGCGCCATCGTCTCGCCTCTTCTGGCCCGGGAGTTCCGGGCCCAAATCCTGGGTGCCCACGTCGGCAAAACCGGCGGGGGCGTGCGTGCAGCGCCGCGCGGTGACGTTCGGCGCCGGTCGTGGGAGTTTGCTCCTCGGAGCACCGGGTGTACTGCACACCCATTCCCGTACCGTTCGCGCGTAGTTAGCTCCATTCGTCGGGGAGAGCCACCGGTTGAACGGAAAAAGACACTACACGTTGGGGTAAGGGACGTGTGCACCACTAGAGGTAGTGGTAGCATGCATCTATCGCCCGGTCGTGGCGCTCCAACCTCCTGGAATCGCAAGCACTGAACGGCTGTCCCCAGGTTTTCCCCAGGTTCCCCCCAGCCACTCCCCAGGCTTCTCCCCAGCTTTTGCACAGCTTCTCCCCAGCGACCGCCGGAAGACCCCCAGGTTTTCCCCAGGTGCCCCCAAGTTTTCCACAGGCCTCCGCCGGTTTTCCCCAAGGCCCAAACGAAAACGCGGTCCGCCCGGAGGCAGACCGCGTTCTTCGTCGCGAAACCTAAGAGTCAGCCGGGGAGGCGGATCTTCGGCTCCTTCGGGTGACGCTTGTAGAGGAGGACCGTCCTGCCGAGAACCTGGACAAGCGCGGCGCCGGTGCCGGACGCGAGCGTTTCGCCAACGGAGTGGCGGTCGTCCGGGCACTCTTGGAGGATTTTCGCCTTCACGAGCTCGTGCTGGTGGAGCGCTTTCGCGCAGGCGGCGATGACCCCTTCCGTCGTCCCTTCTTTGCCGACGTGGAGGATCACCGCGAGGTCGTGGCCGAGACCACGAAGGTACCGGCGCTGCTTGCCATCCAGGCCGCCTTGTGCAGCGACTTTGCTATCCATTTCGCCGGAAGCCACCGCTGCGTGGGCGGCGGCGGCGCGCTCGGCAACCGCCTTTGCCGCGAGGGAGTCGGGGGCCTTGTTCTTCTTTGCGTGGATCTTCCGGAGCGGGGTGCGCCCGGTGCGCTTCCGTCGGATGCGCGGGGCGAGCTGCTCGCCGCCCCCCTCGGCCGGTGCGTAGGAGGCTTCCCCTACACGGGCACGCCGGCCGGTGGCGTTTGCCCCGTCGGCGGCTGTTGCACGGCGCAACGGCCCGCGCTGCGGACCACGAATTCCCGCGCCGGTGCGGGCGCCGTATTTCTTCTCGTCGCTCATTTTTCAGTGCCTTAAAACAAACGTGCGGCGGTGTCGTCGGCAAACAGCCAACCCGGGCGCGGGATCGTCAGTCGGTCGCCGTCGACGACCAGCTTCCCCTGCGCAACGAGCCTTTCGGCGGCCCGTTTCCGCTCCGCCGGCCAGGGATCGACGCCGAGAGGGGCGGCGGCGGCGGCGAGGTCGAAGCCATCGGCGAGCCGGAGGCCCAGCATGATGCGCTCCCGAAGCCGGGTCTCGCCATCGAGTGCTTCGAAATGGGAGGAAAATCCGTCGCTTTCCGTCGGAAGTCCCGTCGGCAAATCGAGTGCAAGCTGCATGTACTTGGCCGGATCGATCGGGTTCCGCCCGCGCACGGCGCCTTGGCCAGCGGCATCGGTTTCGAGGCAGCCGACGGCACCGCAGCCGAGCCCCAGGTAGGGCTCGCCCCGCCAATAGCCGAGATTGTGTCGGGCCTCTTGGCCGGGCTTTGCGTAATTGGAAATTTCGTAGTGCCGGAAGCCGCGCGCCTCGAGCGCCGCGTCGATGCGCAGAAAAGCCTCAGCAACGCGCCCATCATCGGCCATCGGGAGCCGACCGACTTTCGCCAACTCGCCGAACCGCGTCCCGGCTTCAATCGTCAATTGGTAGCAGGAGAGGTGCCCGACGCCGGCCTCGGCGATGGTCGTCGCCTGGACCTCGGCGTCGGCGGGATCTTGGCCAGCAAGACCGAAAATCAGGTCGGTCGAAACGCGCGAAATATTTGAAGCGAGCGCATCGGCCACCGCGCGTGACGCGCCGGCGCTGTCGTGGAGGCGCCCGAGAAACTTGAGTTCGTCTTCACGGAGCGACTGGGTGCCGATCGAAGCCCGATTGACGCCGACGGCGGCCAGCGCATCGGCGTGGGCGCGGTCGAGGGAGGTCGGATTGCATTCCGCAGTGACTTCGAGGTCTTCCGCCGTCGGGAGCTCCTCGCGAATCGCGGCGAGTACGCGTCCGAGCGCCTCCGCCTTCCAGAGGCTCGGCGTGCCTCCCCCGAAGAAGACGGTCCCAATCGTGTATTCTACACCGGCTGCCCGGAGCCCGGCGACGCGGGCGCGCAATTCGTGAATGACGGCGTCGGCATAGCGATCGTGGGGGATCGTCTCCGGCTTCGCGGCGTAGCTTGTGAAGTCGCAGTAGGGGCACTTCGCCAGGCACCAGGGGAAGTGGACGTAGACCGAAGCGGGCTTCATCGCGCGGCGCCTACTGCGGTTCGCCTTCGTCGTCGAGGGTTCGCTCCTTTTGGCGATCCTTAGAATTGACGCCGGTCTTGCCGCGGAGCGTCGTCGCGCAATTGCCGTGCCGGGAAGGGGGTGGTACCTTGCCGACTGGAAATGCTCAACGCGGAAGACATCGCCCAACGGGTACGCGCTTACCAACCTTCGGCAGACCTGGATCTGCTCCGGAAGGCGTATGCGTTCGCCGAGCGGGCCCACGAAGGGCAGAAGCGAAAGTCGGGGGAGCCCTACTTCGTCCATCCGGCTTCGGTCGCCGGGATCATCACCGACCTTCGACTCGATCACGCGAGCGTTTGCGCCGGGCTTCTCCACGACGTCGTGGAGGACACGCTCGCGACGAAGAAGGACATCGAACGGGAATTCGGCGCTGAAATTGCCGAACTTGTCGATGGAGTGACGAAGCTCTCCCAGATCAACTTCGTTTCCAAAGAAGACAAGCAGGCCGAGAATTTCCGAAAGATGGTCGTGGCAATGAGCCGCGATATTCGGGTTCTTCTCGTGAAGCTCTGCGACCGCGTCGACAACATGCGGACGATGGAGCACATGAAACCGGAGGCTCAAGAGCGGATCGCTCGCGAGACGATGGAGATCTACGCGCCGCTCGCGAACCGGCTCGGGATCATGAAATTTAAGAGCGAACTTGAAGACTTGTCCTTCAAGTACCTCGAGCCGGACGGCTACGCGGAGGTCTCCGAGGCGGTTGCGACCACCCAGAAAGAGCGCGACCGCTACATCGCCGATGTCGTGAAGACGCTCTCCAGCCGGCTTGCCGGGCAGGGGTTCGCCGCCGACGTCTCCGGGCGGGCGAAGCACCTCTATTCGATCTGGCGCAAGATGAAGGCGAACCAGGTCGGTCTTGAGGCGGTCCACGACATTATCGCGTTCCGAATCCTCGTCGAGTCGGTTTCCGATTGCTACGCAACGCTCGGCGTCGTTCACTCGAAGTGGACGCCGATTCCGGGGCGTTTCAAAGACTACATCGCGCTCCCCAAGCCGAACATGTACCAGTCGCTTCATACGACGGTCATCGGCCCGGGCCGCGAGCGGATCGAGATTCAGATCCGTACCCACGAGATGCACAAGGTCGCCGACGCCGGCATCGCGGCCCACTGGAAGTACAAGGAGCGGGCGGCGGGCGGCGGTGGCGGAAACGCCGGCGGCGTAGATGCAAGCGACGAAGCGCGCTTCGGGTGGCTCCGCCAGCTGATGCAGTGGCAGAAAGATCTCAAGGATCCTGCCGAGTTCCTCGAGGGGGTCAAGGTCGACCTCTTCCAGGACGAGGTCTATGTGTTCACGCCGAAGGGGGAGGTGCGCGTCTTCCCGCGGGGGGCGACGCCGATCGACTTCGCCTACCAGATCCATTCTGAGCTCGGGAACCGCATCACCGGCGCGCGGGTCAATGGGAAGATTGAGCCGCTCCGCTACAAGATGCGAAACGGCGACGTCATCGAGGTCATGACCTCGACGACCCAGCAGCCTTCCAAGGACTGGCTCGAGTTCTGCGCCACGACGAGTGCCCGATCGAAGATCCGCAACTTCCTCCGGACGGAGCAGCGCGAAAAGTCGCTGAAACTTGGCAAAGAGCTCCTTGAGCGTGAGTTTGCCCGTGCCAGCATTTCGCTCCCGAAACTGCTGAAGAACGACAACGAACTTCGCCACGCCCTCGAGCAGCTCAAGATCGGAAACGTCGAAGAACTTTTTGTCTCCATCGGCTACGGGAAGCTCGATCCGAAGGCGGTCGTCACGACGGTCGCGCCGCCCGATCCAAACGGCAAAGATACGCCGCCGGCGAGCCTCAAAGAGGGGGCCCTGGAGGGGCTCGTTCGAAAGGTCACGAAGCGCGACGAGGGCGGAATTCGCCTCAACGGCATCGACGATGTCCTCGTCCGTTACGCGAAATGCTGCAATCCGCTCCCGGGGGACGACATCCTGGGGTTCATCACCCGCGGCCGCGGCGTGACGATTCATCGGCGCGGCTGCACGAAAGCCTTCGACACCGATCCTGAGCGTCGCGTCGAGATTTCTTGGGATTCCAAGGCGAAGATCAATCGTACGGTTCAGTTGAAGGTGGTGACGGCGAACCGGCCCGGCATCCTGGCCAACGTCAGTCACACGTTCTCGACGCAAGGCATCAATATCGCCGAAGCGAATTGCCGCGCCGGGGACGATGGCCGCGCGGTGAACGTCTTCACGTTCATGTGCTCAGACCTCAGCCAGCTCAAGGTCGTGATGAAGGCCCTTCAGAAGGTGACCGGCGTCGTCGAAGTCGAGCGCGCCTGAGGCGATTCTTGGCCGAAATGCGGTGGTTTTTCCGCGAGGGTTTGCCGCTGACGTAGTAAGCGCACCGCATGCATGTGCGAATCGTTGGGGCCGGTCTTGCCGGTTGTGAGGCCGCTTTCGTTCTTGCCGAGCGTGGCATCGACGTCACGCTCATCGAGCAGAAGCCGCTGCGCCGCACGCCGGCTCAATCGACGGACGCGCTGTGCGAGCTCGTCTGTTCGAACAGCCTCCGCGGCGCCGCCCTGATGAACGCCGTCGGTCTCTTGAAGGAGGAGCTTCGCCGCGCCGGAAGCCTGATTTTGCGGGCGGCCGACGCGACGAAGGTGCCGGCGGGTGGGGCGCTCGCCGTCGACCGTGAAGCCTTCTCGGCCTACATCACCAAGGCGCTCGATGAGCATCCCCGGATCACCCGGTCGAACGCGGTCGTGACCGCGATCCCGGAAGCTTCGCCGGAAAACCCGGTGATTTTGGCGACGGGGCCGCTCACCGGCGACGAACTTGCCGCCGATTTGGCGCGCGTTGTCGGCGCGGAACACCTCGCCTACTACGATGCCATCGCCCCGATCGTGGCCGCAGAGAGCATCGACTTCAATAAGGTCTTCTATCAGTCCCGTTGGGGGAAGGGCGGGGCGGAAGACGGCGCGATGGACGCGACCTCTTTGGGCGATTCGGCCTACATCAATTGCCCCTTTGAGAAGGACGAATATTTCGCCTTCGTCGAGGCGGTCGTCGCCGCTCAGAAGGTGCCTGCTCGTGAGTTCGAAGAGGCGAAATTCTTTGAAGGATGTCTGCCCTTTGACGCGATGGCCGAGCGGGGGCCGATGACGCTCGCCTTCGGTCCGATGAAGCCGGTCGGCCTCACCGATCCGCGCACCGGTCGGCGCCCCTATGCGGTCCTTCAACTTCGCGCGGAAGATGCCGGGGCGACCGCCTACAATCTTGTCGGTTTTCAGACCCGTTTGACCTACGGGGAGCAGCTCCGGATCTTCCGAATGATTCCCGGTTTGGAAAATGTCGAGATTCTCCGTTACGGCACCGTCCACCGGAACACGTTCATCGATAGCCCCAAGCTCCTCGATAGCGAGCTTCAGCTTCGTGCGGCGCCCGGCGTCTACCTGGCGGGGCAAATCACTGGCGTCGAGGGGTACGTCGAGAGCGCCGCGTGCGGCTTCCTCGTCGCCCTCCTGCTTGCGCAAAAGGCCAATGGCCATTCCGTGACGCCGCCGCCGCCGAATACGGCCCTCGGCGGCTTGCTCACCCATCTCGGCCGTGGCCGCGGAGACGGCGGGCCCCCTCCAGCAGCCACCGTCGCCTCCGAGGGCGAGGATCAGGCAGAAGTTACTGCAACTCTTCGCGATTTTCAGCCTTCCAACATTACGTGGGCCTGCATGCCCCCCCACGAGAACCGGAAGTTGAAGAAGCGGGACCGCTACCTCGCCCTTTCGGCGCGGGCGATCGCGTCCCACGAAGCGTGGCGTCGCTCGGCGCCGCTGTTGCCCGTCGAGCCCTTCGCCGTCGTCGAAACTCCCGCGCCGTAAGCTACAGTTTTCCGAAGGTTACCGAGTACTTGGCATCTGCGAGGCGCGTGGCGACGATTTCGGCGCTCGCGGCGCCGATGTCGAAGCCGATCGCCGAGCGCCCCTCGTCGAAGCAGGTCTCGAGGAGCCCGCCGGAGCCGGAGAAGGCGTCGATCACAAGGTCGCCGGCGTCGGTCGTCGCGCGGACGAGGCGACGAAGGAGCGACTTCGGCTTTTGTGTGGGATATCCAGTGCTTTCCTTGCGCAGCGGCGTGTTGGCCGCCATTGCCGGGCAGTCGCTCCAGACCGATCCGATCGCCCGCCCGACGTCGGCGTAGTAGCGGTAGGTCTTCGTGCCGACGACGCGGTCTCGGTAGCGGCGCCCGTCGGAATCGACATTTGAGAAGTGCATCTTCTGGGAGAGCTCCGCGTAAGGTTCGCGGAGCGTCTCGTCGGCCCCATTCCAGCGAACGCGACCGTTTTTTCCCCAGAAGAGAAGTGTTTGATGGGTCATCGGGATCGTCTTCCCTTTGGCGCCATTGCCCGGCACCCAAATGACCTCACCGGCGAAGGTTTGACGCCCGAAGCGCCGATCTCCGACGACCTTTGCGTCATGGACCGCGCGCTGATCGAGGTGGAGGATCAGGCATCCATCCTCGCGCAGAAGCGACCAAAGAACGGCGAGGCGGGCATCGAGCCAGGCGAGGTAGGCGTCGAGATCGGGCCAACGATCGTCGTAGGCGACGGCCGCCTCCGCTTCCTCCTTTGCGCGGCTCTTGAACTGCTTTTGAACGGCGAAGGGGGGATCACAATAGACGAGCGCGGCGCTCGCTGGGGGGACCACGCGCGCCGCCTCGGCGACGTCGCCGGAATAGTAGGAAATCATTTTGCTTTGTCGGGCATTGCGAGCGGCTCAAAGAGGCTCCGAACGATCGGGCTCAGGTCCTCGGTGCCAGCGGTTTCTTCGCCCGGTTCCGGAATGGCGAGGTGCCAGCTTCGCGGCGGGCCGTAGGGGATGCAACCGTTGGCAACGTCCTCGCGGTTGCACGCGATGCGTACATGAAAATGGTCGTCGTGGGGGGCTCCGCTCGGTTCGTGGAGGGCTCGTGCGGCGCGCCGGAGCGTCTCTGCGTCGGCGCCGGCAGCGGTCGCGTAGGCGAGCAAGCGCGCGCGAACCGGCTTCGCGCAGAAGATCCACTGGACCGCCCCTTCGTCGTCGTGAAGAAGCGTGCTTACAAGCGCCCAGGCCCGGGAAGTGTCGAATCGGAGCGTTCGTTTCGCGGCCTTGTCTTCCGTCGTTCCGTCGGCACGAATCGGGAGAAAACCCGGCGAATCAATGGGGCTTCCGTCCATCGTGGTGAGCGGAAATAGTATATCGACGTCGCGGCCGGTGCGGTGGCTTGCATGGCGCGGGAGGAGGCGCCCACCGTGCGGGGCCGAAAGGTCACCGACGCGAAAGCGCCCGCCGGGACGCGCGGCGGCGACGGTCGCAAAGGTTCGCGTGAGTAGCGCCGTAAATCTCGGAATTCCATAGCGAACTCCATTGTCGCGAAGCATCGCGTAGCCGCGCCCTTCCTTCGCGAGCGGCTCGCCACCGACGAGGACCCCCGCCTGGGGGAGTCCGACGGAACCGCGCACCGGCGGCCCGTTCGGGTTGGGGGCATGGATGCAGCCTGCACCGAATAGGAGCGCTGAAACCAGGCCGAAAATTGCGGCAGCCCCCTTGCCAGCAGCGACGGAGACGGCAATCCTCCCGCCTATGCGCTCCGCACTCTCCGCCGCTTTCGTGCTCGCCATGACCGCCTTCGCCTGTTCCCGCCCCGACGCCGCGCCGGAGGCGGCGAAAGATGCCCCGGCGGCGCCGGCGAAACAAGCGAGTCCGCAAGAGGGGACGACCGGGCAGCCGGCGTCGGCGTCGGTCGCTGGCGATCACTTCGTCGTCGATGCGACGGCGGGGGTGTGCAAGGTCAACGAAGAGTGCCCGATCACGCTCACGGTGAAAGCGAGCGGTGGCTTTCATATCAATAAAGAATTCCCCTACAAGTTTACCGGGTCTGATGTCGATGGGGTTACCTACCTCGGCAAGGACGGCGCGAAGACCTTTGGGCGGGCGTCTGGCGATTTTGTCGAAAAAGGGGAGACGGTTGGCGTCCTGAATGTGCGCGTGAAAGGGGCCGGGAAGGGGACAAAGACGGTCGCCGGTTCGTTCAAGTTTAGCGTTTGTTCGGAAGCAAATTGCCAGATGGAACAGAAAGACTTGGCGGTGCCGGTGACCTTCCAATGTGCGGAAGGGGTCGCCTGCTGACGACGGGAGCGAGTAAGGACGTGGGGATGTCGGCCCCTGCTCCCCCCGCGCCGTTGACGAAGGTCCCCTCGTTGCTTTCTGCGCTGCCTCTGGCCGCTTCCATCGATAGCCGCGTGCTCCGGCTGCTCGGCATGGCGCTGCGTCCGCTCCTTCAGCGGGGCCGCCCAGCGAGCGCGTGGGGATCAACGATTCATGCGCTCGCCGAGCGCGGGCTCGTCGTGTTCGTCTGCAGGGGCGCTTCGGCGGTCGACTACGTCGCCCTCGACCACTGGACGAAGACCTTCGGGCTCCCGCCGATTGGGTACGCGAATGATATCGGGATGTTCGGCGATCGAAGCTCGCCGGAGGCCCTCGACCGCTTGCTCTCGGCGGCCGGCGAGCAGCGCTCTTCAGGGATCCTTTTCTTGGAGCGCCCGGCGACCGCCTTCGAGCAGCTCCGCGACGGGCCGTCGGCGCGGGGGCCGCGGAAGCGCGCCGGTCGAGAGCCGTTGCGACGACTCCTTGAATTTCAACGAACTTCCGGTAGGCCGGTGTTCCTTGTTCCGCAGGTCGTCGTCTGGTCGCCGAGGCCGGAAGCGCGCGACCCTGGGATCGTCGATGCTGTATTCGGACCGCGGGATTTCCCCGGCGCGGTCCGCGCGATCGCGACGTTTGCCGCCCACCACCAGGACGTCGTCATCCGGGCCGGTGAGCCGCTCGATCTCGAGGAGTTTCTTGCCCGCGACGGCGAGTTGCCTGCCGATCTTGAGGAACGGGCGGCCCGCGACGAGAGCGCCGCGCGACGGATCTCCTACGCCTTGCTGCGACGCTTGGAGCGGGAGCGGCGCGCGATCACCGGGCCGATACAAAAGTCGCCAGAACGGGTCCGCGAAGAGGTGCTTCGCAGTCCTAAACTTCAAGAATTGATTGATGAATTGGCAGGGCCCGCCGCCGACCAGCGGAGCGTTCTGCTCGCGCGCGCCGGGCGGATGCTCCAGCGCCTCGAAGCGCGCCAGGACGCGAACGCGATCGCGGTGATGGAGCAGGCCTTCGAGGCGACCATCGCGCGGATGTATGAGGGCTTTGAGGTCGACGAGGCGGGCCTCGAGCGCCTCCGCGAACTCTCCAAAGACGGAACGTTGGTCCTCCTTCCGTCTCACAAAAGCCATATCGATTACATTCTCATTACGCGCATTCTTCTGACGGCAAAGATGCCACCTCCGGTCATTGCTGCCGGGGACAACCTCGATTTCTTTCCGCTTGGCGCGATCTTGCGGACCGGCGGCGCCTTCTTCATTCGTCGCAAATTTGGCAGCGACCGCCTCTATGGGGCCGTCGTCGATGCGTACATGCGTCGCCTTTTGAAAGAAGGGCAATTCTTGGAGTTTTTCCTGGAGGGGGGGCGCTCGCGGACCGGGAAACTCCTCACGCCGAAGCTCGGGCTGCTGTCGATGGTCGTCGATGCAGCGCTCGGCATCGAAGAGGTGACCGCGTCCGGCGGACGGAAGGTCTATTTCTGCCCGATCTCCCTCGGCTACGAACGGCTCCCCGAGGAAGGGGCGATTGTTCGTGAGCTTCGTGGTGGGGAAAAGCGGAAAGAGTCTGCGAGCGGGCTCGTGAAGAGCGCGAACGTCGTCTTTGGGAGCTACGGGCGTGTGAGCGTGCAGTTTGGGGAGCCGCTCACCCTCGACGACGTCGCTGTCCGCGGCGGGGATTTGCCGCTCGGGGCTCGGCGCGAACTGCCTGGGAAGCGGGAACGGCGGGCGCTCGTGACGCGGCTTGCCCACCGGGTGATGAACGAGATCGACCGCGTGACGGCGGTCACCCCCGGTGCGCTTGCGGCGACGGCGCTCCTTACCCACGGTGGTCGCGGCATCCACGAAGGGGATCTGCTCGCGTATACGTCAGAACTCGCTGCACTTTTGCTGGAGCGTGATGCTCGATTTTCGCCGCGGCTCCTCGGTGGTGGGCGGGACGGCGCCGTCCGGGAGGCGGCAGCCCTCTTCGCGGAGGCGGGCGCCGTCGAGATCACGGCGGAGGCGCCGGAAGGGCGGCCCGTCGAGCGACCGTTGGTCGAGCGAGTTCTGCGGTCCGGCGCCTCGCCGGGCGGAGACAACCGCCTGCTGCGCCCCTTCCGGGGAATGGCGACCCGGCTCGGACTCCTCCGCAAAGACGCGCCGCGTCCGTCCGCGAAGCGGGAGACGGCGCGGAATGCTTTGGAAACGCCTCGGGGCGACCGCGTCTATTTCGTGCGGCACGAAGGGCGCCTTCCCCTTGATCTTGCAAAGAATTTACTCCTCCATCACTTTTTGGAAGAGGGCATCGTGACGCTCGCGCTCCTCTCGGGCGAGCGTGGCGGTAGCGTCGAGAAGAGCGATCTCGAGCGACGTGCACGAGACCTCTCGCGCCTCTTCAAATACGAATTCTCCTTCGCCGCCGATACCCGCTTCGCCGAGAGCTTCGAACGGACGCTGGCCGCCATGGAAGCGCGCGGCGAACTCCTCGTCGCGGACGGGCGCCTCTCCGCGGCGGCCCGCGGCTCGGCGGGAGAGCGCCGGCTGGGGCTTTATGCTTCGTTGTTCTTGAACTTTGTGGAGTCCTACGCGGTCGCTGCGCGTTCCTTGCGCGCCCTCCGAAAGGGGCCCCTCGACCAGAAGGATCTCGTGAAGCGGGCGCTCAAGATGGGGGAGCGCCTTTACGTCGACGGCACCATTTCCCGAAAAGAAGCCCTCTCAAAACCGGCCATTGAGAGTGCCCTTCAGGCCTTTGAGGCGCTTGGTTACGTGACACGCAGCGAAGGGAAAGTGCGTCTCTCCGAGGCTTGGGAGAGCGAGGAGGGGGTGGCGCTTATCGAGGCACGTGTGCGCACCTACCTGATTGCGCAGAGCGCGATTCCTCGCCCCTTCGTGCCGACATCCCGCGATTGAAAAAGAGAAACCCCCGAGAGAAATCTCGGGGGTTTTCCGTAGGTTGCTGCGGACGCGCAGCTGCCGAAATCAGCCGCCGAAGGTGCGGCGCGCGATGTCGATCAGCTTCTTGTTGGCGTCCGACGTGATTCCCGAGTTTGCGCCGTGAGGCCAGGCGAAGTTAAACGGCTGAACCTGGGCGCAGGAGAGGGAGACGAGGACGTCGTTCGTCGGCGTCGTCGCCGGGGCGCCCGCCTGGGAGAAGACGAAGCCGAACTCGGCGTAGAACTGGTTTCCGCAGCCCCCCTTGGCCGCCTCCCAGTTCCCCTTCTTGCCGACGAGGGAGAAAATGTCTTCGCGGACGTCGGCGGGGACGGTCTGGAAGGCGAGGACGCGGAACCCGTGGAAGCGGGTCGTTGCCTGGTTCGCCGCCGGCGCCGGGGTCCCCATGTTCGGGATGAGGCCGGGCGGGATCAGGTTCGGCGGGAGCATCTGGGCGCCGACAGTGATCCACTGCTGGAGCTGGGGCGGGATCGCGCCCTGGGGGGTCGTCGACGCGGCGGTCGCCTGCGGGGGCTCGTAGTTCTGGAGCCGGTACATGGTGACCGTGTAGTTCTGCGCCTTCCACGAGTCGACGGGGGCGGCGAGGGAGCCGCAACCGGTTCCGAAAACGGCGGCAACGAAGGCAAGGGGCAAGAGGCGGGTACGCATGGCCGAATCTCCTTAGGGGAAGGTCGTGGCAGAAGCCGAAGGCTCGGGCTTAGCGCAGAAGCAGCTGAGGTGCCGAGGTTGGCGGCGCGGAGGCTATACCAACCGGGCCGAGACGAGTAGAGATGCCGGAATGTTCACCGCCGGTTCTCCGTCGTTTCGCATCAAGAAAATCGATCATGTCGCCGTCGCCGTCGCCGACGTGGATGCCGTGGCCCCCCTTTGGCAGGCGGCCCTCGGCCTCGGCGTGACGGTCCGCGAAGTCGTTGCGAGCCAGAAGACGGAGGCGGCGCTCCTGCCGATCGGCGACAGCAACATCGAGCTGATCTCGCCGAAGGGGAACGTCGGGCTCGAGAAATTCTTGGAAAAGCGGGGGCCTGGGATTCACCACGTCGCCGTGGAGGTCGAAGGGATCGAGGCGCTCCTCGCGTTCCTCAAGCAGGCGGGGATCCCGCTCATCGACGAGGAGCCGCGCATTGGCGCCCGCGGGCACAAGGTCGCTTTTGTGCACCCGAAGGCGCTCGGTGGCGTGCTTGTGGAGCTCGTCGAAGAGGCCCACTGAACGACGAAGCCGTTTTTGCTGGGTAGCCAGCTTTCTCCGCTTCGGGTAACGTGCGGCGCCATGCAACGCCTCAGGAATTCGAGATCTCTCCTCGCCGCCGCGCTGGTCGCCGGTGTGCTTTCCGCCCCCGTGAGCGCCTTCGCCCAGGGGAAGACCGACGCCAAGCCGGCCGCTGCCCCCGCGAAGCCGGCCGCCGCCGCGAAGCCGGCCGCTGCCGCGAAGCCGAACGCCGAAAAGCTCTTCGCCGAAGGGGAAGCGGCCCTGAAGAAGCAGGATTACGCGACGGCGCTCACCGCCTTCCGCGCGTCCAACGAGGCGAAAGAGCAGGCGAAGACCTGGCACGAGATCGCCTTCGCCGCCGACAAGCTCACCAAGTACGACGACGCCGTCGCCGCCTACGAGAAGTACCTCGCCTCCTTCCCGGTGGCCGACCCGGCCTCCAAGAAGCCGGTGAAGAAGCTCACGAAAGCGGAAGAGGCTGCAAAGGCGATCGCGGAAAAGCGCCTCGCCGAAATCAAGGCGACGCCGGCCAAGGTGCACGTTTCGTCGACGCCGGTCGGGGCCACCATCACCCTCGACGGCAAGCCGACCGGGAAGGTGACCCCCTTCGAGATCGATATGCCGGCCGGGGCCCACATTGTGGCCCTCGAAAAAGAGGGCTTCATCGCCCAAACCCACGATCTTTCGGTGACCTACGGCGCCGAGCGGGACCTCGCCCTCGAGCTCAAGGAAGTCCCTCCGCCGCCCCCTCCGCCGCCGCCGCCCCCTCCGCCGCCGGTCGTGAAGGCGCCGGAGCCGCCGCCGCCCCCGCCGGAGAAGAACATGGTCCCCGCCTACGTGACCGGCGGGATCGCCGTCGCCGCCCTCGGCGTCGGGACCGGCTTCGGGATCGCCGCCCTCTCCAAGCAGAGCGATTACAACAAGTCGCCGACGCAGGCGGGCGCCGACAAAGGCGAGAACTACGCGCTTGTCGCCGACATGGCCTTCGGCGTGGCGATCACCTTCGGCGTGACGAGCGCCGTCCTCTTCTTCACCGACGACGCGCCGAAGAAGGACGAAAAGCCGGCCGCAACCGGCAAGGCGAAGGCGGCCGTCAAGGCGAGCATCGTCCCGACGCCGTGGATCACTCCCCAGGGTGGCGGCGCTGGCGCCCTCGTTCGCTTCTGAAAGGGCCATCATGAACACTAAGAATTTCTTCCGCTTTTCCGCCCTTTTCGCCGTCGCCCTCCCGCTGGTCGCCTGCGAGCTCCTCGTCGATTTTGACCGCACGAAGATCCCCGCCGACGACGCCGGGACCGTGGTCGATTCGAGCGTCCCCGTCGGCGATGCGTCGACCGACTCGGCGGTCGCGACCGACAGCGCGACCGCCCCTGATGCGATCGTCCCCGGCGACGGCGGCACGACCGCAGATTCCGGCACCGACGCAGGTGCGGCGAGCACGGATGCCGGTGCCCGCGACGGATCGGCCGACGGCGCCCCCTGAAAGGAGCCGCCCTCGACGCAAGAAAGCCCCGGAACCTCGCAAGGTTTCGGGGCTTTTCTCCGTCCGCCGAGGCGGACCGAGGATGTCTCTCGCGTTCAGGGGGCGCAGACCGCGACCGGGATCGAAGTCTTGTTCGTCTGGACACGACAACGGCTCGTGGCGCAGTCGCTCGGCCTTGTGCAGAGCGCTCCGCACCTCTCCGTGCTCTGGAGGCAGTTCTTTTCCTTGCACGCGGTGTCGGCGTTGCAGCTGGCCCCGGTGTCGCCTGCGCCGGAGACTGCCGCGCAAATACGCACGTTTTCGAGGGTCCCCGCGTTGAGGTAGGGGCCGGTGAAGCAGGCGCCCGAGCAGTCGGCGAGCGAGCCGCAGCTCGGAGCGCACTTCTTGCCGGTCCGGAAGTCGGCGCAGACCCCGGAAGAGCAGTCACCATCGCTCGCGCAGGTGACGCCCGGGTCCTTGCCGGGCCCTTTCGGGAGGCAGAGCCCCTGGCGACGCGGGTAGCTGTCGGTGCCGTTCGTCTTCTTAAATGTTTCCTGGCGTTGGAAGCAGGTCTCGCCGGCGCCGCAGTCGGTCGTCGCCGCACACGCCTCCCGGCATTTCGTGTCCGGGCAGTAGCCGCTCGCGCAGTCGTTGTTCGTCGTGCACGCCGTCCCAACGGCGACCTTCCCGGTGCCTCGCCCGATCAGAGCCTTCGGAACGCAGACGCCGGCAGCGGCCTTGGAGGCGGCGCACATTTCGCCGGCGGCGCAATCCTTCGTCGTTCGGCACATCGACGTGCACAGGGAGCCAGCGATCAGGAATTCGACGTCGCCGGCGGTCGCGCAGAAGTCTTTGCTGTCGAGGCAGGTGCCGGCCGCCTCGCAGGGGCCGCCCGAGGTGCCGGGGGGCGGGCCGCTGTCGAGGGGGCCGGTGTCCTCGGCCGGCTCGCGGCCCAGCGCGCAACGGAACCCATCGCCGTCGACCGCTTTCAGGCAGAAGTAGCCTTTGTCGGTGCGGCAGGGGTCGACCCCGTCGGCGGTAATCTCGCAGGGGGCGCCGATGCCGTTCCCCTTGGATTCAATCAGCGCCGAGCAGCCGGCGAGGGCGGCGCCGACGGCGAAGAGCGCGAAAATTTTGGAAGTATTCTTGCTCATTGGAAGCGCACCGAGAGGGAACCGAAGCCGACGTTGACGTCGCCGGCCTTTGCGGGCGGCGGCTCGTCCCCGTTTTCGTCGTGGGCGGGGCGGGCAAAGTAGAGGATGGCTGCACCGACGGTCGCTGCCAAGCCGATGCCGAAGCCGACCGTCGAAATCGTCGCCGACTGGCTCGCCTTGTCGTGGCGGGCGACGTAGTCGGCGTAGGTGAACGACGAGGTGAGCTTGACGCCGGCGGGGTCGTCGCTCAGCGCCTTCAAGCCGAAGATCGTGCCGACGCCGAGGCCGACGACACCGATACCGGCGGCGCCGAGGGTGAGCGCGTCGACGCGCCCCGACTTGCGGACGACCGGTTTCTCAATGACGACAACCGTCTTGTTCTTTTCGAGTTCGGCCTGGTGGCGGGCGTCTTCTTCGGCCGTGCGCTTCGCCGCCTCTTCGTCGGCGGTGCGCTTTGCGCCTTCGACGCGACGGAGGGAGGCATCGGCTTTGGTCTGCTCTTCCGGCGTGACCGACGGGAGCCCCTTGTAAAAGGTAAACCATTTGAGCGCTTCCTCGTAGGAGGCGAGCTTCTCACAGACGTTCGCGAGGTTGAGGACGAGCTCTTTCGCGTTTGGATCGAGGCGCTGGGCCTCTTCGAGCTCCGTCTTCGCCGCTTTGTAATTGCCGGCCAGGTAGAACTCTCTCGCCTTCCCGAAGTGGGCTTTCGCCGCCGCCGGATCCAGGGCCTCCTCGGCCGGCTTCTGGGCCGCCGCCGTGGAGGCCATCGTCCACGAAAGGGGGAGCGCGATCGCCAGTGCTGTGAAGGTCTTGAACATACGTTGGTGTCCCACTTGTCCCACTCGGTCCGCGGGCGGCCTTACCACGGCGAGAGATCGGCGCAAGGTTCGAATCGGTCTTTGATGCACGGTACACCGACGAGGATCGCCGCTGAAAATCGGAAAAAACGGGGTGATTTTCTTTCCGTGGGACTTTCCTCGACGGCCGCGTGGCGTTTTTGGCAGAGTCGGGCGCCATGAGCCTGGAAAGCGCAGTGGAGACGGCCGTTCGTGAAGGGTGTGCGCGGGCGAAGGCGGCCTCGCGACGGATGGCATTGGCGACGACCGCACAAAAAAACGCGCTCCTTGCGCGCATTTCGCCGGCGATCCGTGCGTCGAAGCCGGCGCTGCTCGCCGCGAACGCGGAAGATCTCGCCGCCGCCGACGGGAAGGGGGTCGCCCCGGCGCTCCGCGACCGGCTCCGCCTCGATGACGGGCGCCTCGAGGCGCTCGCGAAGGCGGTCGACGAGGTGGCGGCGCTCCCCGATCCGGTCGGCGAGACGGTGACGGAGACGGTCCGCCCGAACGGCCTGCGCGTGACGCGGGTGCGGGCGCCGCTTGGCCTGATTGCGATGGTCTACGAGGCGCGGCCGAACGTGACCGTCGATGCGAGCGTGCTCGCGCTGAAGACGGGGAACGCGGTCGTCCTGCGCGGCGGCTCGGAGGCGATCGCGAGCAACCGGGCGCTCGCGGCGCTGGTGCGGCAGGCGCTCGTCGACGAAGGGCTCCCCGAAGATGCGCTCGTGCTTCTTGGCACCGAGCGGGAGGCGATCGGCGCGCTTTGCGTCCAGTCGGAGACCGTCGACCTCTTGATCCCGCGCGGCGGCGAGGCGCTCATCCGCTACGTGACCGAACACGCGCGGGTGCCGGTTGTTCAGCATTATAAAGGGGTTTGCCACACCTACCTCGACGCCGGCGCCCCTGTGGAGACGGCGGTGCGCATCGTCGTCGACGGCAAGCTGGCCCGTCCGTCGGCCTGCAACGCGACCGAGTGCCTCCTCGTCGACGCCACCGACGCCGCCCGCCTGTTGCCGCCGGTCGTCGCCGCGCTCCGTGCCGCCGGCGCCGAGCTGCGAGGGACCGACGCCGTGCGTGCCCACGTAGAAGGGATGACGGCGGCGACCGACGACGATTTCGGCATGGAATTCTTGGACAACCGGCTCGCGATCGCCGTCGTCGACGGCCTCGACGGCGCCCTCACGCACATCGCCCGCTACGGTTCCGGGCATACGGAGGCGATCGTCACGCCGAGCGCGGCAAACGCGGCCCGGTTCCGGAGCGCCGTCGATGCCGCCTGCGTTGTAGTCAACGCGTCGACCCGTTTCCACGATGGCGGCGAGCTCGGCCTCGGCGCCGAAATCGGCATCGCCACGAGCCGCCTCCATTGGCGGGGCCCGATGGGGCTCGAAGCGCTCACGACGATGAAGTGGCTCGTCGACGGCGAAGGGCAAATCCGCGGCTAACCGATGGTGCAGACCGGGCGCTCTGATTACAAAAAGGCCCGGGTCCTCCGATTACACTC
>DYPH01000245.1 GCA_020720045.1 Sorangium cellulosum
GGCACGCCCTACGGCCTGAACCCCGGCCTTGCCGCGCTCGCGCCGCTCTGGGGCCGCCAGGGCGGGTGATGGGGGCGCGGGCCGCCGAGCGCCGGGCCCGGTGCGGCGCTCGGGGACGCGGCGCGGGGGTGTGCGTCGGACATCGCCGGGCGCCCCCGAACGGAACGCCATGGCGGACATTCTCCGATGGCACCGACTCGCCTGATCAGCGACAACTATTCCTACAGCCCGACGACAACTATTCCTACCGTCGGACGGGGGCCTCCAGACCCACCGGTCATCACCAGATTTCGCCGATTAGTTGACAGGGCTCGCGCAGTGGCGGGCGCCGTCGGGGAGATGGTGAGCGACCAGCAAGTCAGAAAGCTGAGGAAGAAGTTGTCCCAAGGAATGACGGTAATCGCCGCGGCGGACGCCGCAGGCATGAGCGAGAAGAGCGCGCACAAGTGGAAGGAGGGGACGCTCCCATCGGAAGAGCGAGCCACTCGCGAGCGTGGCTGGCGGACGCGCCTGGACCCGTTCGCCGAGGTCTGGGCCGCATCGGTGGAGCCGCTCCTGGTCGCCGACACGAGCGCGGAGCTCGATGCGACGACGCTCATGAAGTCACTCGAGCAGGAGTTCCCCGGCCGGTTCAGCGCCGGCCAACTGCGCACCCTGCAGCGGCGCGTCAGCCAGTGGCGGGCGCTGCACGGGCCGCCTAAGGAGGTGTTCTTCGAGCAGGTGCCCGTGCCTGGCCACCAGGGCGCGTTCGACTTCACCTGCTGCAACTCGCTCGGCGTCACCATCCGCGCGGTCCCGTTCCCGCACCTGCTGTTCCACTTCGTCCTCGCCTACAGCAAGTGGCACTCCGTGATGCTCGCGTTCTCCGAGACCTTCGAGGCCATGCTCGCTGGGCTTCAGCGCGCCGTGTTCGCGCTCGGTGGCACGCCGGCAGAGTGGCGCAGCGACAACCTCTCGGCTGCGACCCATCAACTCCCCGGTGGCGGACGTGAGCTCACCCGCCGCTATCGCGACCTGCTCGACCACTATGGCGTACGCCCGACCCGCATCGCGCCAGGCAAGGCCCATGAAAACGGCGTCGCCGAGAAGGGGCACGACGTGCTCAAGAGCGCGCTCGCCCAAGCACTGGTCGTCCGGAGCAGCCGCGACTTCGGCTCGAGCGAGCACTACTGGGAGTTCGTGCAACAGGTCGTCGCCACGCTCAACGCGCGAGCGGCAGACCGCCTCGCCGCGGAGCGGCCGAGCTTGCTCCCGCTCCCCTCGTCCGCCATCCCCGAGTACACCACCTACCGCGCGACCGTGCGCCGCTGGAGCACCGTTCACTTCGGCGGACGCACCTACTCCGTCCCGTCACGCCTCATCGGCAAGGAGGTCGAGGTGCGCCTGTTCGCCAACGAGCTCGAGCTCCGCTACCAAGGCAAGCACGCCGGCACCATGCCTCGCATCCGCGGCGACCGCGCCTACCGCATCGACTATCGCCACGTCATCTGGTCCCTCGTCCGCAAGCCAGGCGCCTTCGCCCGCTACCGCTACCGCGAGGAGCTGTTCCCTTCGCTCGTCTTCCGTCGCGCGTACGACCGTCTCGTCGAGGCGCGCGGCGACCGCGCCGACGTCGAGTACGTGCGCATCCTGCACCTGGCTGCCAGCACCAACGAGGCCGACGTCGAAGCCGTGCTGGAGTCCCTCCTCCGCGCCGGTGACCGCTTCGACTACGCTGCCGTCAAGTCGCTCAGCGCGCCGCAGTCCGTGGCCGTCCCTGTCGTCCAAATCCCCGCGCCCGACCTAGCCGAGTACGACCGCCTTCGCGCTGCCGCCGGAGGTGACTCGTGACCCACGTCGAAGTCCCGCCCTCCACGTCCGACCGCATCGTCGAGCTGCTCGGCGCGTTCAGGGTGCCAACGCTCGCCGCCCAGGTCGTCGGCCGCTTCGTCGAGGCCGGTCACGGCGAGTGCCTCGCCACTCTGCTCGAGCTGCTCGAGGCCGAGCAAGCCGAGCGCTCTGTCCGACGCTGCGACCGCCTCCTCCGTGCCTCTCGTCTGCCGCCCGGCAAGACCATGGACACCCTCCGCGACCATCCCTTCTCCCGCAAGCTCGCCCAGCAAATCCGCGAGGTCGCCACCGGGCGCTTCCTCGACGACGCAGCCAACGTCCTCTGCTTCGGGCTCCCCGGTCGCGGCAAGAGCCACGTCGCCGCAGCCATCGGTCACGCCCTCGTCCAACGTGGACACTCTGTCCTCTTCACCCCCACCTTCCGCCTCGTCCAACACTTGCTCGCCGCCAAGCGCGACCTCGAGCTCCCCAAGGCCCTCCAGAAGCTCGATGCCTTCGAGCTGCTCATCCTCGATGACATCGGCTACGTCCAACAGAGCGCCGAGGAGATCGAGGTCCTCTTCACGCTCATGGCCGAGCGCTACGAGCGCCGCTCGTTGCTCGTCACCAGCAACCTGACCTTCGGCGAGTGGGACCGCATCTTCAAGAATCCCATGACCACCGCCGCCGCCATCGACCGCCTCGTCCACCACTCCATCGTCCTCGAGTTCAACGGCAGAAGCGTGCGAGCCGAGGCGTTCGAGAAGTCACTCCAGGAGGAGCCGACCAAGTAGATCCCTGCCGCCTCCTCCCCGCGTCAGACATCCGTCATCCACTCGGAGCATTGCCACCCAGCCGCGCCGCATCGCCCACCCCTGCCAGCCTCCCCACCGCCATCCCGGAGACCCTTCCGCCGCCCCAGAAGCCCCCCCCTTCCATCCACGCCTCGTCACCCCATCCCGGGAGCCGCGACCGCTCCCGCCCCCTCCCAGAACCTCGCGTGGTCGCCGCGACCCCACCCCAACCAACGCCCCTCACCCGACGGTAGAAATAGTTGTCGCTCGACGGTAGGAATAGTTGACGTCGATCAGGAGCAATCGACGCCATGAATTCGATACCGCTTGAAGGAGTCGATGGGCAGCACCTGTGGGGCTTCCTCACCGCGCTCGGCTCGTTGGCGTTGCTCGATGAATATGCAGGTGGGAGCACCTGGGACCGACCGCGTCTCGCCTTTCAGGCGGATGGCGTTGCGGTGCTCTACAGTCCAGTCGCAGGAGAGAGCCTGGCAGAGGTATTGCTCGATAGGCTGCACGCCCTGCAGCCGTTTCTCGATAGAGACCTTGCGAACATCAGCAAGCCCTCAGACTTCACGCGATCAAGCTACAACGCAATCGCGCTCGGAAGCGTTGCCCCGACCGCAGTCGCTCTGCTTTCCGGTCTGGCCTGCGTCGTGGGCGAAGAGCCGTTCGAGTCCACATTGTGCGCGGCGAACGGGGCAAGCCATCAGAACCTGATTCAGTCTATGCGCGATGTCCTCAAGCTTGTCGAGGCTGAGCACATTCGACTCGCGCT
>DYPH01000246.1 GCA_020720045.1 Sorangium cellulosum
CTCGCGACGCCGCCGTCACCAAATTCGCTGGCGGTCGCGAACGGACGGGCCCGGTAAAGCGGGCCCGCCGTCTCTCGCGACGCCGCCGTCACCAAATTCGCTGGCGGTCGCGAACGGACGGGCCCGGTCCGCTCAGCGGCAGAAGCCGTCGATGCAGACCTTGCCGGCGTTGCAGCTCTTGCCGGCGGAGGCGTCGCACTCGGCGCCGAGGTTCGTCGACGAGCCGCAGACGTTGTAGTTTTTGCCGCTCGCGGTGACCGGCTTGCACTGGTTGAAGACGTCGGCCGCTTTGCAGGAGTCGGCGACTTGCGGGTCGCAGGCGATGTAGCAGCTGTGGCGGAGGCAGAGGCTCCCCTGGGCGCAGGTGTCGCGGACCCCTTCGACCAAGCAGACGAACTGGGGGCGCTGGTCGGGGATGCAGCCGCCGTCGACGCAGACGAGGTCGCCCGCGCAGGTTTTGTCGGCATTGCAGGGGGTGACACAGTGTTCCGCGGCACAGGTCGTCCCGCCCGAGCAGGTGGCGCCGGTCGGCCCGCAGACGGTCGGGTTGTTGGTGCAGACCCCCTTGTCGAGGTCGCAGGCGTAGCCGGTCGGGCAGGCTTTGTTGGCGCTGCAGGTCGGCGTGCAGACCCCTTCGACGCAGGCGGAGCCGGCGGCGCACTGGGTCGCGTCGGAGCACTGATCGGCGGGGGCGGTGCAGCTGCCATTGAGGCATTTTGCGCCGTCGCCGACGCAGGCCGAGTTCGACCGGCAGCCGGAGAAGCCGCTGTCCGGCTTTGCGTCGGGGCCGGTGTCGGTGGAGCCGTCTTTGCCGCTGTCCGGGCGGCCGCCGTCGGTGCTCGAGGTGCAGCGGGCGGTGCCGTTTTCGATGCGGCACTCCTGGCCGGAGCCGCAGTAGATGCCGGCGCAGCTCCCGTTCGTCGAGGCGCAGTAGCCGTAGGCGTCGCAGTAGCCATTCGGGCCGCAGTCGACGTCATTGCAGCGGTAGGCCGGGTCGACGGGGATTTCGCTGCTGTCGTAGATCGGGCACCCGGCGAGGGGGGCGACGGCGAGGGCAGCAGCGACGAAGGCAAAGGGGCGCAGTTTCATGGGGTTCTCCTGGCGTTTGTCCCGCCCGCTTCCGCAGGGGCAGGGAACGCGAGCCGGCCCACCTAGAGCAATGGCCGTGCCGACGTATCCCGGTGCAGATCTGCTGCGATGTTAGCGGCAACTTTTCAAACGTGCACGCGTGTTCACGGGGGGCGTGGTCCATATTTCGGACGGCAGCCCGGCCACGCGAGCGCGCTGGATCGGTGGCGCACCGGTGACTGGTGTGGTTCTGTGACCGGCAGGCTGCGGTTGATTCTCTTGATGAATGTGTGGAGGTTCCGATGAAGAAGTTTGTGCTCGTGATTCCGATGGTGCTTGCGGCCAGCGTCCTCGCCATCCTCGCCGCCTGCGGGAGCGAAACCCCCGAGGCTTCGACGGCCGACGCCGGTCGCGACGGTGGGGTCTGCGTCTACACGAGCTTCAAGGGGGAGACCGTCTCCTGCCCGGCGACCGGCCTCAATACGTCCTGCCAGTGGTCGAAGGACGGCTGCAACGCCGCGTTTTGCACGGCGGACGGCAAGTTCGCCCAAGAGGCGGCGCTCTGCACCTGCCGTTGGGCCGACTCCGACGCAGGCTTCCCCGATGCGGGGCCTTCGAGCGGTGTCACCCACAACCGGACGGAGACGGCGCCGGACGGCTGCAGCGTCTGCACGTGCAAGATCCCGCCGGGGGGGAGCTTCAAGGGCTTCGTGCTCAGTTGCGACCGCTCCGCGTGCCCCTAGTTTGGCGGGCGAGGGGCAACCAGCAAGAAATACGAAACAACCGCGAAGAGAAAGCCCTCGATGCTCCCAGGAGCGCCGAGGGCCTTTCTCATTTATCGCATACGTTCACAGGTCAAACACGCAGCGGAACCCGTGTTCGAGATCAGGCGAGTCTGCAGACCTTGCGACGTGGGTAAACCGAAGGCCGCTTACGCTGTTCGCGGTCGAGAGATCGACTGTTGTACTAATTTCCACTCCGAGCGGGTCCGGCTGCGTCGGATAGACGGCAGGCTCACGCCCGAAATTCGGCTGTCTGAAAGACGGCGGGTTGCTTCCCGTCCATTCTTGCACCCCACCCATGAGCCCGCGAACTCCTCCCTCCGTCCGTTCGATGCCGTCGTTGAATTGTGGAGGGAGATGCGCCACGGAGGGCATCCGGTGGACGCCGTTGTGGGCCGTGCTTGAGACGCCCGCGGAGCCGCACATCTCCCGCCATTGTGGATTTCCGGTCGGGCACACCACGTTGGTGGGAATGGCATCCCCCCACGGAAACAGACGTGCGATCGGCGCGAGGCCGCGCGACGCCCGCTGATATTCGTCCACGAGCGGCAGGCGTCCGCCACGCGCCTTGCAGATCCCCTGCGCCTCTGACTTCGAAAGGGCGACAACGGGCGAGCGGTACTGAATCGCAGGATATCCATCGTAGTCCTTCAGAGGACGAAACGTCCGCCCGAACCACCCAGTGAGTGGCGCCTGATCGGGGTAATAAATCCGGACTTCTGTGGCCTGATCGATCTGCACTTCTTGCTTCTCGGGGAGACCGAGGCGCTCCGGGGGCACCGGGATCTTCGCGGCGTCGGCGGGTGGCAAGGACGCGAGGAGCGCCATCAAGTCGCCGTTCGTGAACTCGTGGATATCCATCCGGAAACCGCGGACGAAGACCGGCGAGATCTTGCCGACGTTCGAGGTTTCAAGCACGCAGGCGGGCGGCGGGTTCGCAATCCCCTCAGCGCTGTCCCAGTGGGCCCTTTCTCCGACCGGCACGATGTAGTTTCGGTCGCGATGGAAGGTGCAGACCCAGCCCTCTTCCAAGCAGACCTGGCCGGCCGGCGCGTTCGGCGGGCACGCTTTGCCTTTGGCGACGGCGGGGAAGAGCGCGTTCGGGTACCCGTCACAGCTCGGCACCGAGCCGGCGGGGGGCGGATCGCCGTTCACGTCGACGGGGGTTTCGAGGTCGTCGCCGGGCGTCCCAAGGGTTTCGGGCGTCGGGTAGAAGGGGATGGTGGGGGCGTCGCTCGCGTCGGCGTTCGCGCCGCCGTCGGCGATGGGGCCATCCGTGGAACCGTCCGCGGGCCCGTCGACGGAGCTATCCGTCGCAGCGTCGGCACCGCCATCGCCGAGCGACATTCCGGGGACGGTGTTGACCGCGCCGCAGGCGGCGAGGAGGAGGGAGAGGGTGAGGAGGGGGTAGGGGCGTTTCACGGGCTTGACTCCGAGGGGCAACCAGCAAGAAATACGAAACAACCGCGAAGAGAAAGCCCTCGATGCTCCCAGGAGCGCCGAGGGCTTTTCTCACTTATC
>DYPH01000247.1 GCA_020720045.1 Sorangium cellulosum
TGTCGGCGATGGTTCTGTCCTGATGCTCGGGTGAGACATTGTCAGCGGACCTGCGGTCGACCCGAATGCATGGCCGAATGGCACAAGAGGACACAGGCCAAGTGGAGCAAGAGCAATCCAGGCTATTGGGCAGCCAGACGACTCGCAGCAAAAGCGGAAGCCATCGAGTCCACCCAGTCCTCCACGAGTGATCCCCCTGCGGTCGCGCAGCCTCCACCTGCCGAAATAGCCAAAGTACCCTGGGATACCGTGCAAGAGGCCTTCGGTGTTCAAGGCGCAGTAATCATAGCGTTTTTCGTGCGACTACTCCACCGCGCCACGCAAGAGGCGATAGCGACTCAACGTGTTGAAAAAACAACGGAATCCATGAGACTTCAGAGTGATCGTGCGCAAGAGGCGATGGCCCCTCGGCCCTCGGCCGAGCAGGGTACAGGAAGACCTTTTCAGGAGTGAGTCGATGGACATCCGAAGCGTCGATCCCGCCGAGCTGGACCTGTCGTTGCGCCGACTCCGTCAGGTCCGGGAGCCCTCAGTTCGTTCGATGATGGCCTCGCTGAGCAGCAAGGGACAGATGAGCCCTCTGGTCGCGGCGAAACGAGGCGAGGCGCTGGTGCTCATCGACGGATTCGTGCGTCAGGTCGCAGCGCTTCGGCTGGGCCTGCCGTCGGTCTTCGTGGTTGTTGTCGAGCTGAGCCCAGTGCAGATGAAGACCCAGCTCTACCTGCGAAATCGTGAGCGAGGCCTGCTTCTCGTCGAGGAGTGTCGGCTGGTCGGGGAACTGCACGATGTCGACGGGCTCAATCAAGTACAGATTGGCGACCAGCTCGAGCGGCACAAGAGCTGGGTCTGTCGTCGGCTCTCCTTGCTGCGCACGCTGAGCCCGCTTTTGCTCGACGACATGGCGCTGGGACTGCTCGGAGCCTGTGTCTTGCGAAAACTGGCGCTGTTGCCGGTTCGCAACCAGGAGGAGCTCATCGCGGTAGCTCATCGCGAAGGGCTGGGACCGAGCGAGACATCAGATTTCATCGAGCTGTGGCAACGAGCGGTCGACCCCGAAGCTCGTCTTTATCTCATCGAGCATCCTCGTGATGCGCTGCGACGAGCTCGTGGCCAGGGAGAGACGAGCGAAGCCCCTCGGATGACCGAGTCCACACGAAAGCTCCTGCGAGCGCTGGATCTTCTGTTGATGGCGAGCCAGCGGCTCGAGCACAGCGTGCATCAGCAACCGGATGAGATCGAGGGCGAGTCATCGGAGCTCGTCGTCGAGCGACAGCGAGAAGCCGACAGCTGCTGTCGACGCGCCCTCGATGCGCTCGGACGATGGATTGAACGACAAGGAGGTGATTGATGGCCAAGAGAAGAGGTGCTCCCGATGCCCGGAAGATCCTCGACACCTATGCCCGATACGGCACGATCAAAGCGACGGCGCGGGAGCTGAAAGTCAGACGCAAGACCGTCCGTCGGGTGGTCAGAGGTGAGAAGCCTCGACCAGCGAATCGCTCGCCCAGATCGAGCAAACTCGACCCCTACCGCTCTGTGATCAAGCGGCTGGTGCTCGAAGACAAGCTCACCGCCACACTGGTGCTCGAAGAGATCCGTCAGCTCGGCTACAGCGGCGGCTACTCCATCCTCAAGGATTACGTCCGCTTGATTCGTCCCAATCCCAAGAAGAAGGTCACCACCGTCCTGGAGCACCCACCCGGAGCCGAAGGACAGGTCGACTGGTCGCCCTACACAGTCCGGCTCGGAGGAGAGCGGAGGATCGTCCACGCCTTCTCGCTGGTCCTGCCCTTTTCCCGCTTCATGGTCTTGCGATTCGCCCTCGACGAGACGCTCGAAACGCTGTTGCGTCTTCACGAGGAGGCCTTCTCGATCATCGGAGCGATTCCGCGACTGATGACCTACGACAACATGACCACCGTGGGGCGACACAGCTCCAAGGACACCATCGTGCTCAATCCTCGCTTCGAGGGATACATGAAGAGCCGAGGCTTCGAGATCGCCCTGATCGATCCTGGCCGTCCCAACCAGCACGCCTCTGTGGAGCGTCCTTTCAGCTACGTGGAGAACAACTGCCTGCGGCGCCGCCGCTTTCGTTTCGACGACCTCGATGATCTCAACCGCCATGGGGTTTGGTGGTGTGACACTATCGCCAATGTCCGTGTCCACGGCTCGACCCGCGAGCGCCCCGTCGATCGGCTCGAGCGGGAGCGAGCGCTGATGCTGCCGCTGCCCTCGCTTCGAGTCGAGCCCTTTCAGGCAGTGGGACGGAAGGTGGGCTCCGACTTCTGCGTGGCTCTCGAGACCAATCGATACAGCGTCCCGCCCAAGCACGTCGGACAACCCGCGACGATCCGAGTCTACGAAAAGCGCCTCGAGGTGCTCGTCGAAGGGGCGGTGGTGGCCACTCATCAGCGATGCCACGAACACCACCAGCGGCTCGTGCTGCCCGAGCACGAGGAGGCCTTCAAGCGCTGCACGCCCAGTCGACTCTTGCTCGAGCAGGCCTTTTTGCGCCTCGGGCCAGCCGCTCACGACTATTACGAGGGCCTGAAGCTCCAGCGTGGACGCGGGGCAGGGTACCACCTCCAGCGCATCCTTCGCCTCACCGACCGTCACGGCTCGGAGATCGTGACCGGCGCTATGGCTCATGCCGCGAAGTACGGCAACTTCAGCGCCGACGCGGTCGCCAGGGTCATCTCCGGTCGTGAGCTGACCGACCGAACTCGTCCGCAGTCCGGCCCGGTGCCGCAGCCTCCTGACAGGGTCCGACTGTGGCTCGAAGGCATCCACGTCGAAGACACCGACCTCGAAGATTACGACAGGCTCATCGATGAGCTCGCGCCATCGAAGGGAGGTGATGACGATGCACAGGAGTAACACCATCGCGCCGACGCCCCTCGACGAGCTGCGCAAAAACCTCGAGCAGCTCAAGCTTGGCGCCATGCTCGAGACCCTCGACGACGCGCTCGAGAAGGCTCAAACGCTTCAGCAAGGCTATGCGACCTTTCTCGCCGGGCTGGTCCAGACCCAGTTGCTCGCGGTGTCCGAGGCGGCGGCCGAGCGGCGTATCAAGGCTGCCAAGTTTCCCGAGACCAAGACCTTCGACACCTTCGATTGGACCTTTCAGAAAGGGCTCAACATCCAGCTCGTCAAGGATTTGATGAACCTCGACTTCATCCCACAAGCCCGCCCGGTCCTGATGCTGGGCAGGCCAGGCACCGGCAAGAGCCACCTATCCATCGCCTTCGGACACCTCGCCGCCCTGGGCGGTTACACCGTCCGCTACTTCACCGCATCGAAGCTGTTGACCGAGCTCTACGCCACGCTG
>DYPH01000118.1 GCA_020720045.1 Sorangium cellulosum
GCATCGGACTTCGCGCCGTCTCCCGCTCCGCGGACGGACGCGTCAGCATCGGACTTCGCGCCGTCTCCCGCTCCGCGGACGGACGCGATCCCCGTTCCCGGCGACGCATTGCCCGCCCAGGACCGCTGCGGTAGGTTGCCTCTATGACGGCTGCCCACAAACTCACCGTTCACGACGCGTTTCTCGCCGTCCCCGACACGCAGGTGGGGCAGATCGTCGACGGCGAGCTGTACGTGCAGCCCCGCCCGCGGGTTGCCCACGCCATGGTCACCTCGGGGCTTGGCGGCGAGCTCTTCGGCCCCTTCCGGCGGGGGCGCGGCGGTCCCGGTGGCTGGATCCTTCTGGACGAGCCGGAGCTCCATCTCGGCGGCGATATCCTCGTGCCCGACCTCGCCGGGTGGCGTCGGGAGCGGATGCCCGAAGTGCCGGACGCGGCCTACACGACGCTCGCGCCCGACTGGGTCTGTGAGGTCCTCTCTCCATCAACTGCCAAGCTCGATCGCGGCAAAAAGCTGAGCGCCTACGCCCGCGAAGGGGTCCCCTTCGTCTGGTTGATCGACCCCGACGCGCAGACCCTCGAGGTGCTCGTCCTCCAGGCGTTCGAGGCGACCCAGCGCTACGTCGTGGAGAGCGTCCACGCCGAGCAGGCGATCGTGCACGCGCGGCCTTTTGAGGTGTTCGCCCTCGAACTCGGCGTCCTCTGGGAGCGCTGAGCGTTCTGCACGCGGAATAGGCCATCGGCCCGTCCGTTCGCGAACGCCATCGGCGTCGCGAGAGACGGCGGGCCGCCATCAACAGGGGTCCCTTTCCGCGTGCGGCCGAACACCCCAGGAGACCGCTCCGCCATTTGGCGGATGGCACGCGGCCCCCGGTCCACTACAGGCCCGTTGCCATGAACCCCTCACGACAGGCGTGGAAGCACCAGGAGTCGCCGAGCGCGCTCGCCCGGCGGCAGCTCGTGCTCTTCGCCGTCCTCGGCGTGCTTGGGCTCGCGCTCATCGGGAGCGCCGGCGCTCTTGGAGGCCCTTCGGCGGCGATGGCGGCCCTCGTCCTCGTTGGCGCCGCCGGCGTGCTTGTCGTGTTTGTGATGATGCTCGGAATCGTGAGCTTCTTCGACCCCCAAGACGTCGGTGAAATCGTCGTCCAAGGGCCGTGGATCGGGGACAGTGTCAGCCGTTGTTCCATCGACTTTACGCGCCCCTACGACCTCGCCGTGC
This sequence comes from Sorangium cellulosum, assembly GCA_020720045.1. Classification (GTDB taxonomy): domain Bacteria; phylum Myxococcota_A; class Polyangia; order Polyangiales; family Polyangiaceae; genus JAAFHJ01. Next base: position 1,218 of record DYPH01000118.1, read on the forward strand.
AGGTCAGTCGTCGCGTCGTAAAGACGATCCGCGTCGATAGGCATGGCGGTCAGCAGCAAGAAAGTCTCGTGTATGATTGGGCGGCGTACGTGCTCAGTCAGAACGGCGTTACGTTCTGCATTTATGGCAAGAGCGTGAGCGCCTCGATGCCGCGACTGTGGCGCCCCGGCCAAGAACTATTCGCCGATCGTACCTTCGGAGCGCCCCCGCAGGTGATGCCAAAACCGCCCGCCACAAAGTCGATCTACGTCGACGGCTTCGTCTTTGATGAAATCGAGCGCGCCCTGATCCAAGCGCGAAACGACGGCTACCGAATCGGGCTCACCCAGGGGACGATGCGCCCTTAGCGCGAGTTCAGATGCCCTTGGTGAGCGCGTCACTCGCGACCGCGTAGGTCACACGGCGCTCCACCTTGGAGAACTCAACTCCCGTATCGTCGGTGACCAGCACGGCGTCGCGCTCGATCGCTGCGGCGATGAACCAATCGACGGCTGCCGAAATCTGGCGCCCTGGGGGCGACTTTGTAGCGCTCGACCCGCCGTAGAGTTCACAGACGCGCTCCCATTTGGCGCGCTTCCAATCGTCCTTGGTCGCGTGCCAAGTCACGAGCGTTGCGGAGGCATGGTCGGCCGTTTCCAGGTCGAACGGAGGGACCTCAATGTCCTTGCTCGCCAGCCACGTTCGCACCGTAGTGGGATCGAAGCTTTCTTTCCGCTTGCGCCGCTCTTGAACGTTCCGCTCAACGAATACGAGCGGGTTTAGCCGTAACTTTACCGCGCCCCTTCGCCGATAGGCATCCGCCCAAATACTGAGGTGATCGGCAAGCGTGATGAGCTTGTCCTCAAACACCGCATTTGTATCGAGCGTGAGGATCAGCGGGCGTTGGGCCGTCGCTGCGGCGAGCTCGCTCGCGAACTCACTCGGCGTCATCGTCGGACTCCCCGAACTCGGCCAGCGCGGTCTGGTTTGAGAGCATCGTGATGCGCCCCTCGGGGCCAGTGTTGAAGACGACGCCACCCCCGTGCTCGACGCCGAGGTGTTCACGCACAAACAGCGGCAACGCGACGTACCCCTCGCCGGTCACGTAGGAGAGCGGGGCGGTTTTCGCGGGTGGTGGCGTCATTTCGCTCTGCGTGAACTTCGCGACTTCGTTCGCCTTCCGCCACTGGACCGCGGGCCCGTCGTCGGTCGCGACGACAGCGATGAAGTCCTCGGGCCCGTCGAACCAGGGGGAATGGCTCGTCAAAAACACCTGGCTGAGCCCGTCGTCGGTCTCGGTCATCCGCTGGAGGGCGTCACGGACGCGGGCGTGGAGGCCCATCGAGACCGAGGTCTCCGGCTCCTCGATGGCGACGACGTCGGCCTTGCTCACGAGCATCCGGCCGATGATGGCCAGGAGCTGCTGAACGCCGGTCCCCAGAAGATGCGCCGGCAAGCGCCCCGCCGGTGACTGCATGTGGAGCGTCGCCTGGTTTCGGTGGCGGTCGTAGGTGACGACCGGCTCCGCCCCACCCAGGACGTCGCCAAACTCGCCGCAAACCCGCACAAAGGCCGACCAACGCAGGTACTCGCGGGGGTCGGTCGACTCCTTCGCGTCGTAGAGGCTGAGCGCAAGAGCGTCGGTGAGGATGCTGCGCCCACGGAGGCCGCTCGACGTCCGATGAAGGTCCAGAAGCGCAAACCTCTTCGCAATGAAATCCAAGGCGATCATGGCCGCGAGAGGCTCTCTCTGGCTAGCTTGCTCGAACTGGCGTTCGGTCTCCCTGTCTCCCGAGCGCTCGAACGCGCTCAAGAGATGGCCAGCGGCCGCCGCATCGATACCGTCCGTGAAGCAAAAGCGTGTGATCTCCCAGTTCGTGGAATGCGGCGGGCCATCGACGCGGATGCCCAAATCCAGCTCACGGCATTCCTCCGGCAGCCCGCCCAGTTCGTCGTCGGAAAACGTGAGGACGAGGCGAACTTCAATCGGCGTCGGTTTTCCGAGGGTGAACCACTCAGACGGCACGTGCCCGAGTTCCGCTAGCTTTCGCGGCATGGGGCCAAATCCTCCCAAGGGGAGGTCCTCAGGCTTATCCGTCGACCGAAAGAGCAAAAACGGGAGCTGCAACGCCTCGAGGAGGTTGCTCTTCCCGACGTTGTTCAGCCCGTGGATGACGATCAGGCTCCGCTCGTCGAGGCCGTCCAGCGCGACCGGCTTTACGAGATTCTTGTATCCCGCGACTCGAAACGACTTGATCTTCATGAGCTACCGGCGGTCGTACCGTTCCGCGCGCGGCGGTGTCAACGAACGGCCATCCGGGGGCATTTTCGGTGCTCGGGTTGGGCGGAGCGACCCCGGTAAGCCTCTGTTGGATCCCGGTAACCGGGGTGGAGGACCCCGGTGAGCCCCTGTTGGACCGCCGCAACCGGGGTGGCGGACCCCGGTCGGCCTCTGCTGGACCCCGGTCACCGGGGTAGGCGACCCCGATCAACGGGGTCTTTCGCGAACGCCGTGAGGTGGTGTCGCAAATTGCCCAGAGGCCCGATTGGACGTCTCACCTGTTGTTTCCAGGGGCGTTTCCCGCGGGGCGCCATCCCCATTTTTTCTGACATCGTTCGCGAAATCCAAGGCTTGTAGCGCCCTGCTAAAGCTATATGCTCGCGTCTCGCTGGCCCTCGTTGCTCTGGTTTTTTGGTGGGAGTTTTTATGGATCGACCGCTGGTTGATGATGCCGTCGCGCGCTTTTTCGCGGCGGCCGCGGGGAGGCCCGCGTGGATGCTTTGGGGGAAGGCGCGTCCTGCCGACGACGCGCAGGTCCCGGCGCATCCGCTCCTCGCGCACATGGTGGATGTGGCCGTCGTTGGCGAGATCCTCGTCGACGAAGTGCTCGCCGGGAGCACCGTTTCGCGGCTTTGGCGGGGGCTCGGGCTCTCTTCAACCGAAGGGCGTGCCTGGTTGCTGCGGATCATCGCCCTCCACGACTTCGGGAAGGCGACACCCCCCTTTCAAGGCCAATGGGAACCGGCGCACGCGTTCCTCGAGGCCGCGAACATGGCCGTCACGTCGTCGAACAAGCCCCACCACGGCGAGTTTGGGATGAAGTTCCTCCCGGATGCGCTCGGGCGCCTCGGAATTGACGAGGACTCGGCTGTCTCTCTCTCGCGCGTTGTGTGTGCCCATCATGGCGAATTCCCGTCGGATGCTGCAGCGGAGAAGGACGCACTTCGTGCGACTTCCGGGACCGGTGAATGGCACGCTGCTCGTCGCGGCGTCGTCGAAGAAATCGTGCGCGCCTTTCCTGCGACGGGGATTCCCCGTTTGGCCTCTTCCGGGCGGGAGGCGTGGGCCTTCCAGGCGCTCCTTGCCGGGCTGGTCTCGGTCGCCGATTGGATCGGATCGATGGCCGAGTTCTTCGTCTACGAAGAGCCGGTTTCAACCCTCGAAGAGTACCTCCCTCGTGCTCGAACTCGGGCGCGTGCCGCGCTCGCACATGCCGGGCTTCATGCGCGCTTGCCGACCGCCCCTGCGAGCTTTGAAGCGCTTTTTCATCGGACGCCGCGCCCCCTTCAATCGCTCGCAGTGAAGCTTGTTTCTGAAGGTACGCCGCCCCTTTGCGCCATCGTTGAAGCACCGATGGGGGAGGGGAAGACGGAGACCGCCTTCTACGTCGCGCATGCGCTCGCCGCGCTGGGGATCCACGACGGGATGTACGTCGCGTTGCCGACGCAGGCGACCGCCAATCAAATGTTCGGCCGAATGACGGCATTTCTTCGCGACACGCGACCGGGGAAAACGTCGGCGATCCTTGTCCACGGCGAGGCGAGCTTCGATACGCGGATGCGGGAGCTCCTTCGCGCCGTGTACGGAGAATCGGAGACCGGCGTCGTCTGCGAGGGCTGGTTCCTCGGGGGCAAACGATCGTTGCTCGCGCCGTTTGGCGCGGGGACCATCGACCAGGCGTTGCTCGCCGTTCTACGGACGAAACATGCCTTTGTTCGCCACTTCGGGCTGGCAGGTAAGACGATTGTTCTTGATGAAATTCACGCCTATGACGCCTATACGTCGAAGCTCCTGGAGCGTCTCGTCGGCTGGCTCGGGGCCCACGGCGCGAGCGTCGTTCTTCTGTCGGCGACGCTCCCCGCGTCCCAACGGAACACGCTCCTTGAAGCGTATGCGGGGCGCAGTGTGCGGCCCCAAAGCACCGTCGCCTATCCGCGATTGACCTACATCGACGGGCGTACCTGCGACGCGCTCCCGATCCCTTCCGGTCGCCCGTCCAGTTCGGTCGCGCTCCGGTTTTTGGAAGAAGAGGCCGGCGCGGGGAATGCAGGACTTGTTCCTCGATCCGCGCTAGCGGGCGAGGACGAACTTGTTGGCGAAATTGCCGCGACGATGGCCGACGGCGGTTGCGTCGCGGTGCTTCGAAACACCGTCGCGCGCGCCCAGGCGACCTTCCGTGCGCTTCTCGCTGCTCGTCAATCTGGTGAAATCCCGGATGATACCGAACTCTTGCTCCTCCATGCGCGGTTCCCCGGGGAGGATCGCGAACGCCTTGAACAGCGTCTCGTGGAGCGGCTCGGACCGGGCGCGGAGCGGCGCCCCTCGCGCATGGTCGTCGTCGGCACCCAGGTCCTCGAGCAGAGCCTCGACGTCGACTTTGACGCGATGTTCTCGGACATCGCCCCCGTCGACCTGCTCCTCCAGCGCATGGGGCGTATCCACCGGCACGCCGGGCGCATCCGGCCGGCGGCTGTCGAGGACCCTACACTCACCGCCATCGTAAGCGCCGGTTCGCCGGAGTCCTGCAATCTCGACGAAGTCGCTGTAGTCTATGAAAAATACCTGGTCCGGCGGACGCTCCAGGTCCTCGCCGGGCGGACCTCGGTGACGCTCCCGGAGGACATCGAGCCGCTCGTCGAAGCGGTCTACGCCGAAACGCCACCGTCGGATGGGTCCCTCGACGCCGCCTGGGCCGACTTGGAAGAGGTGCGTGAAAGCCAGAAGAACCTCGCTCGCACGCGTGCATGGCCGGAGGCGACCCAACGGGACGACCCCTTCGGCGAATTCCCGATGCCCTTGCGCGAAGATGACCCCGACATCGCGAAGATGCTCCGCGCGGAGACGCGGCTCGGGGACCCGACGGCGGCGGTCGTCTGCCTCTTCGGCACGCCCGAGCGCGCCTTCTTGGACGCGGCGTGCACGCGCCCCATTTCGCTCGCCGCCGATGGGCCGATGACCCCCGACGTCGTTCGTGCGTTCGCGCGGCGCACCGTCCGCGTTTCGAATTTCGGCGTCGTGAAGGCGCTGGAGCGAATGCCGCCTTCGCCGCTGTTCGCCGACGTCTCGGTCCTTCGGGACCGCCGCCCCCTCTTCTTCGGCAACGGGCCGATCCCCCTCGACGGGTGGACCCTCGACCTCGACCCCGAACTTGGACTCTTGCTTGAAAAATTATCGCCCGCGAAGGAGGATTGAATGCCTTTTCAGTTGATTGAAGAACCGTGGATTCCGTGCCGGCGCAGCGACGGGACGCGCGCGGTGCTCGGACTTCGAGAATTGCTTGCGAGCGCGCCTGGGCTCGACGCGATTGACCACCCGTCACCGCTCGTCACCCTTGCGATTTCGCGAATGGTGCTTGCGCTGATCCATCGCGTATTTGGTCCGCCAGACTTTTCTGCCTGGCGCGAGATCTACGACGGCGGCCGCTTTCCGGAAGCGCCCCTCGACGCCTACTTTCGCCAATGGGAGAGCCGCTTTGATCTCCTCCACCCCGAGTTCCCATTTTACCAAACGCGGGGATTAACGAAAAAATACGAGCCCGATGGCGTCTCGAAGCTGATCTTCGAGCGGACGAAATATGCGGCGGAATCGGCCGTGTTCGAGCACCGTCCGAGTGACTTCGAAGCAAACGACGAGATCCCCTTCGGCGAGGCGGCGTGCCATCTCGTTGCCCTTCACGCCTTCACGGCCGGGGGATTGATCAAGAAGAAGGACGAGCCGGACTCGGCATCGGCGGGGCCGATGAATCGGGGCGCCTTCGTGATGATCCACGGAGATTCGTTCTTCGAGACGCTCCTGTTCAATCTCATGATCTACGACCCCGAGAACAGCCGTCCGATCGCGGGCCATGCGAAGAAGGATCTCCCCGCCTGGGAGCGCCCGCCGCTGGCGACGCCGGGCCCCGGGAAAGAACCGAAGCGGAGCGTCGCCGGCTACGTCGATTGGCTCACCTGGCAAAGCCGCCGCGTCGAGCTCGTCCTCAATGGCGCGGGGACCGCCGTTTCCGGTCTTGTCTACTGCGTCGGCCAAGGGCTCGGCGAGGATCCCATCGAAGATCCGATGCTCGCGTTTCGGATCGACAAGGCCCGCGGCCCGGTCGCCCTGGACCTCTCGGAAGACCGCGCCGTCTGGCGGGACTGCAATGCGTTCGTCCGTACGACCAACAAGGACGTCGGCGGCGGACACGCGCCGGCGCTGATCGGTCAGTACCAACGCAAGGAACTCCGCGCGGCACGGCGTGGACGGCCGGTTCGCCTCACCGTCATGGGGCTGCGCGGCGATCAGGCGAAATTGAAGCTCTCGCGCATGGAAGAACTTCGGCTCCCCGACGCCATCCTCGAGCAAGAAGAGCTGCGCGCGGCGGTCGCTGCTGCGTCTGAATACGTCGAGAAGGTCGGCAAAGAGCTGCGGACGGCGATGTTCATCGCTGCGTCCCATGCGCTCGCCCCGGGCGACCGGGAAGCGCTCAAGGAAGATGCGGGGAAGCTCGTCGAGAGTGCGGGTGTCGAACGCCACTATTGGGGGCGTCTCGGAACCGCCTTTGACCGATTCCTCTTTTCGCTCCCGAACGATTCCACGGCGGCGATGACGACATTTCAGCAGGCCGCCGATGCGGCGGCACGGACGTCCCTAAATGTGGGGTGCGTCGGCCTTGGTGGCCAGGCGCGTCACCTGAAGGGGCAGGCGCTCGGTGAGGCCTACCTCGGGCATGAATTGGCTGGTCTGAAGGAAAAGGAGGCGGGAGTATGACGGAACATCCGAAAAAACATCGACTGGTCGAATATCTTGAGTCGCTCGTTCGAGGGGAAGACAAGAGTCGCCAGCGTCGCGTCTTGGCCGAATTGCGCGGCGGATTCACCAATCCGCTGAAGGCACTCACCCACGTCGCCTGGTCCCTTTCCGAGAAGGGGGGCCGCCGCGAAGAGGATGACGCCGTCTTGCTTGCGGGACTGTTTGCGCTCCACCCGGAGCCAGGTTCTGTGTCCCTCGCCGCCGGGCTCCGCCGGCTCGCCGACAAGAGTGAGAGCATTGAGCTGCGCTTTCGTGCGCTCCTCGACTGCGACCGCGAAGATCTCGGAGTCCACCTCCGGCATGCGGTTTCCCTCGTCGGGAGCGCGGAGACCGCCATCGACTTCAACGACCTTCAGCGGGCGATCTGGGGCTGGGGCCATGAAGATCGCTACGTACAGCGGGCCTGGGCGCGCGCCTTCTGGGCCGGGCGTGGAGCCGAAAATTCCGATGTCTCTGTCACGACCGAAGCCTGAACCTCGTCTCGAACCGGATACGGAGATTGTTTATGAAAATTGAATTGCACCTCCTTCAGAATTTTGCCCCCTCGAACCTCAACCGCGACGACACGGGGGCTCCGAAGGATTGCGAGTTCGGTGGCGTGCGTCGCGCACGGATTTCCAGCCAGTGCTTCAAGCGCGCCATCCGCGAAGCGTTCGAAACCGAGAAGCTCTTTGGGGCGGCGACGGAAGACCGGTTGGCGGCGCGCACCAAGCGCCTCGTCGACCACGCGACGGCGAAGCTCGTGGAGCTCGGGCATGATGCCGGCGAGGCGGCTCACCTCGTCGAATTCGCGCTTCAGGGGGCGAAACTGAAGGTGAAGGAGGAGCGGAAGACGCAGTATTTGCTCTTCCTCCCGCGGCGAGCAATCACCGATCTCGCGACGCTTATCCACACCCACTGGGAGGAACTCAAAGCAGCAGCGCCCGCGCCGGCCGGGGCGGATGCCGAGGCGAGCGACGAGAAGCCGGGGAAGAAGAAGACGAAGGCTCAGGAGAAGAACGAGGCGAAGAGCGCCGTTCCGAAGCCGGTGACCGTCGGCCTCGAGAAGATCTTCAAGGACACGCAGAAGACGCCCGATCTCGCGCTCTTTGGCCGCATGATCGCGGATGCTGCCGATTGGAATGTTGACGCCGCTTGCCAGGTCGCTCAGGCGATTTCGACCCACCGGGCGACGATGGAGTTCGACTTTTACACCGCCGTCGACGACCTCAAGCCGAACGACACCGCCGGTTCGGACATGATGGGGACGGTTGCCTATCAGTCGGCATGCTTCTACCGGTACTCCTGCCTCGACGTCGACGCTCTTACGCGGAACCTTGGCGGCGCCGACGCCGCAGAAGCGAAAGCGCTGACGAAGGAGACGATCGACGCGTTCCTTCGCGCGACGGCGCTCGCAATCCCGACCGGCAAACAGAACAGCATGGCGGCCCAGAACCGTCCCTCCTATCTGCTTGCGGTTGTTCGCGAAAAGGGGACGCCGCTCTCGCTCGCAAACGCCTTCGTCAAGCCGGTCAAGGCGAGCGGCGACCAGGACCTCGTGACCGCTTCGGCGGCGAAACTCGAGGCCCAGCTCAAGACGGGCTTGGAGCTTTGGGGCAGCGCTGGCGTTCATGCGTTCCGCGTCGGCGAAGTGGCCGTCGACGGCGCCAGTGCCGTGCCGGGTGGCTTTGATGGCTGGGTCTCGGCCATCGTCGCCGCGTGGGAGTCGCGCGCTTGAAAACGCTGCTCGTGCGGCTCGAAGGGCCCCTCCAATCGTGGGGGACCCAGGGGCGCTTCGGCATTCGCGACACCGATCGCGAGCCTTCGAAGAGCGGCGTGCTCGGGCTCCTCGGCGCCGCGCTCGGGATGGCGCGCGACGATGACGCCCAGGTGGCGACGCTTCGGCAGCTCTCGTTCGCCGTTCGCGTCGACCGGGAAGGGACGAGCCTCCGCGACTATCACACCGTCGGTGGCGGGACCTTTCGCGGGCAACCTCATGGAGTTGCGAGCGAAGGGAAGGCCGGTTCGACGGCGCTCACCCAGCGCTATTACCTGCAGGATGCAAGCTTCCTCGCGGGGCTTGGGGGCGACGACGGCGAGCTCCTGACTCGGCTTGGCGCCGCGCTCGACGCCCCGCGCTGGCCGCTCTCCCTCGGCCGACGGAGCTGCGCACTCTCCGCGCGCCCCTTCGTCGGCATCGTTGACGGGGCCCCCCGCGAAGCCCTCGAACGCTACGTTCCGCTCGTCCCCCGCGAGAGCGGTCGCAAGGAGGAGCTACCTGCGGAGGTTCGGCTCGTCTTCGAGACCGACGCGATTCAGGGGGCGCCGCGCCAGGACGAACCGGAGAGCTTCGCGCTCTACGGCCGTCGTCACCTTGTTCGCTATGTCTCCAGCACGTTTGTCAAAACGGAGGGGCTCGTCCCATGTACCTGACCCGTCTGCGCCTCAACGCGCATCACCGTGACGTCCTCCGCGCGGCTGGTGACAGCCAAGCGCTGCATGCGTGGGTCCTCAAGCTCTTCCCGGAGGTGGCGGCGCCCGACGGCGCGGTCGGCGCCCGGAAGGAGTTTGGCGTTCTCCACCGCATGGAGGCGGGGCGGGGGGAGCAGCTCGATCTGCTCGTCCAGTCCCGGGAAAAGCCGGACGTTTCCAAGCTCCCCGAGGGCTTCCTTCGCGCGGAGGAGGGGGCGGCGTCGACGGCCCCCCTCGACGGGCTGGTCGCGTGCGTCCAGCCGGGGGCGATTCTTCGCTTTCGGCTTCGGGCGAACCCGACCCGCCGCATCGACACGAAGTCGGCCCCCGACGGTTCGAAGCGGAACGGGAAGCGCGTTCCGCTGCGCGACCCTGCGCTCCGGGCGGCGTGGATCACCCGGAAGCTGGCGGAAGCCGGTTTCACCCTGAAGGCCGACGAAGACGGGCTCCCCTGGCTCCGCGAGCGCGAGGACGGCCTTCAACGGGGCACTCGCCAAGCGGCGAAGATCACGCACGAAGGGGTCGTCTTTGACGGCGTGGTCTCCGTCGTCGACCCCGAGAGGGCCCGCGCGGCCCTCGCCGACGGGATCGGACCGGCGAAGGCCTACGGCTTCGGTCTCTTGTCCCTCGCGCCCCTCTAAGGGGCTCCGCGGAGTTGTGCGCGCGTCGCCGAGGGGGATCCTCGGCGACGTTCCGCGTGGCCCGTTTCTGGTTGCTGCTGCCCCGTTGGAGGCATTTATGCCGATTGAAGATCTTCGAGCGCTCCCGCGCTTTGAGGACGGGCTGACGTTTGTCTACGTCGAGTACGTCCGCATTGAGCAGGAGGATCATGCGCTCGTTTTTGTGGATGTTCGTGGTCGGGTACCGGTGCCGGTCGCCTCGTTGGCGGTCTTGTTGTGTGGGCCAGGGACGACGGTGACGCATGCCGCCGTCGTCTCGTGTGCGGAGAACGGATGCACGCTTTTGTTCTGTGGGGAACGGGGCGTGCGCCTCTACGCGGCCGGCCTGGGTGAGACGCGTAGTGCTTCCAATTTGCTTGTGCAAGCTCGGTTTTGGGCCGATCCCCTCCGCCACCAGGCGGTCGTCGAACGGATGTACCGGACGCGTTTTGACGAGCCGCTCCCCGAGCAATTGACGCTTCAGCAACTGCGCGGTCGGGAAGGGGTTCGCGTGCGCGACACCTACGCCCGAGAATCACTCCGAACCGGGGTTCCTTGGACGGGGCGCCGCTACAAGGTCGAAGAATGGGAGCGCGCCGACCCGATCAATCGCGCCCTCTCCACCGCGCACGCGTGCCTGTACGGGCTCTGTCACGCGGCAATCGTGTCTACCGGTTTTTCGACGGCGCTTGGCTTCGTTCATACCGGGAAGAACTTGGCCTTTGTGTACGACGTCGCCGACCTTTACAAGGCGACCGTCACGATCCCGGCCGCCTTCGACGCCGTCGCTGCCGGGGACAGGGAACCGCGGCGCCGGTGCTGCGATTGTGTCTCGGTTCACCCCCGCGTGCGCGGGGACAGGGTCGGCTTCACCCTTCTCGCCGTCGTGCTGACCGGTTCACCCCCGCGTGCGCGGGGACAGGACCTTCGAGGGGGCCAGCGACGACACCTTCGGCGGTTCACCCCCGCGTGCGCGGGGACAGGGCCGGTCCAACCGTACACGCGTCGCCGCTGCGCGGTTCACCCCCGCGTGCGCGGGGACAGGTGAGCGGCGCCAGCGTGCCGGCCGGCGCGAGCGGTTCACCCCCGCGTGCGCGGGGACAGGGCGTTCCATCGGTTAGCTCGTCGTTCCCTCCGCGGTTCACCCCCGCGTGCGCGGGGACAGGCCCGGAAGGCGTTTTCGGCATTGCGGGCGGGACGGTTCACCCCCGCGTGCGCGGGGACAGGGATGGATGGGGCAGCGTGGCGGGCGGCCGCACCGGTTCACCCCCACATGCGCGGGGACAGGTTTCGCGGTCCTCCCGCGGGCGTCAGAATTCTCGGTTCACCCCCGCGTGCGCGGGGACAGGACCTCCAGTCGGGCGGGCAGCGTGGCGAGCGTCGGTTCACCCCCGCGTGCGCGGGGACAGGGCGGTTTCGAGGGCGTTGGTGGGGAGGAGATTCGGTTCACCCCCGCGTGCGCGGGGACAGGCACTTCGAATGCCTCGCCGAGCGCCCCGAGGGCGGTTCACCCCCGCGTGCGCGGGGACAGGGTGCTGTACGGGAAGGGTAACGGCGCGCCCACCGGTTCACCCCCGCGTGCGCGGGGACAGGGTCGGGCGCAGGCGGCGCGCTTCCCCAATGCGCGGTTCACCCCCGCGTGCGCGGGGACAGGGAGGCGGCGAGGGCGTTGGTGGGGAGGAGATTCGGTTCACCCCCGCGTGCGCGGGGACAGGGCTGCGATCTCGTCCGCCGAAGGCGGCGGATACGGTTCACCCCCGCGTGCGCGGGGACAGGCCTGGGGGATATGGCAGGGAAGCTGGGAGTTTCGGTTCACCCCCGCGTGCGCGGGGACAGGGGCCCGGACGATAACGTGAGGTTCTAGGTTACCGGTTCACCCCCGCGTGCGCGGGGACAGGAGGCTGGCGTCCTGGCGGCCCTTGGTCTGGCCCGGTTCACCCCCGCGTGCGCGGGGACAGGCGCTCGCAAACCAAGGTTTTGCCAAAGCGCTGCGGTTCACCCCCGCGTGCGCGGGGACAGGGGGAGGGGGCGCGGGTTGTGAATCACAACAGTCGGTTCACCCCCGCGTGCGCGGGGACAGGGGTGGATGGGGCGGCGCGGCGACCGGCCGCACCGGTTCACCCCCGCGTGCGCGGGGACAGGCGATGCGGCGGCGCTCGGTATGTCGCCGGTCGCGGTTCACCCCCGCGTGCGCGGGGACAGGGTGAGCGGCGCCAGCGTGCCGGCCGGCGTGAGCGGTTCACCCCCGCGTGCGCGGGGACAGGGGGACGAGCGCGGGTGGTTGGCGCTTTTCGACGGTTCACCCCCGCGTGCGCGGGGACAGGACGTTGCGGCGCCGCGCGCCGAGGATCGCTTTCGGTTCACCCCCGCGTGCGCGGGGACAGGACGACATTCAGGCAGTTCGCAAGGCGCCCGGACGGTTCACCCCCGCGTGCGCGGGGACAGGGCGCCTTCGAGAAGTGCCGCTGCTCGCGTGCCGGTTCACCCCCGCGTGCGCGGGGACAGGTAACCCTGCCCGGTAGACTCGAGTAGCGAGACCGGTTCACCCCCGCGTGCGCGGGGACAGGGTTTGGGCTTTGCCTTACGTGCCGCCATTGGGCGGTTCACCCCCGCGTGCGCGGGGACAGGGACGAGACGGAGGGAGGTCATCGGCCGCCTTCCGGTTCACCCCCGCGTGCGCGGGGACAGGGCGACCGCGCTGGCGCCGCAAGCGATCTTGTGCGGTTCACCCCCGCGTGCGCGGGGACAGGGCGTCGAGCCAACTATCTCCTGTGCAACGCCGCGGTTCACCCCCGCGTGCGCGGGGACAGGCCGGTCCGCTCAAGGAGCAGCGATCCGCGGGTCGGTTCACCCCCGCGTGCGCGGGGACAGGGGCGGTTCTTCGTGCGCGCGGCTTGGTTCGCCCGGTTCACCCCCGCGTGCGCGGGGACAGGTGCGACCGTCCTCGAGCTCGGCTGGGCACTGCCGGTTCACCCCCGCGTGCGCGGGGACAGGGGGTGGCGTGTTGACACTCACCGGGAATGCCTCGGTTCACCCCCGCGTGCGCGGGGACAGGGACCGGCTCAAAAAAGAGCGCAAACGCGAGCGCGGTTCACCCCCGCGTGCGCGGGGACAGGCGTGGCGAAGGGCGGAAGGAAATAGGCGAGAGCGGTTCACCCCCGCGTGCGCGGGGACAGGGTTGAAGCGGAGGCCGCCACGGCCTCCCTCGGCGGTTCACCCCCGCGTGCGCGGGGACAGGGCCGACCATTGAAAACGCCACCGTCACGACCACGGTTCACCCCCGCGTGCGCGGGGACAGGCGGCGCCAGCATCCTAACCAGCTGTTCCTCTACGGTTCACCCCCGCGTGCGCGGGGACAGGCAGAAGGCCAAGCAACACGGAATACGTCGCATCGGTTCACCCCCGCGTGCGCGGGGACAGGCGAGATGCTCACGAGCGTCTCTGTTCAAATGCCGGTTCACCCCCGCGTGCGCGGGGACAGGGCCTGGGCGCGGAGCTGCTCTGCGGATCGGCCGGTTCACCCCCGCGTGCGCGGGGACAGGGCGGGCGGTTGCGCGTCAACGGGCGCAATCAGCGGTTCACCCCCGCGTGCGCGGGGACAGGCAGAAGGACGGGCCGCACAACCGGCTGTGACACGGTTCACCCCCGCGTGCGCGGGGACAGGCATCACCGAAACCGACTACACGCCGCCCGGTTCAGTTCACCCCCGCGTGCGCGGGGACAGGCGAGCGCCAATCGGCGCCGCTTCCTGCACGGCCGGTTCACCCCCGCGTGCGCGGGGACAGGTTCGGCGAAGTGCTCCTCGCCGCGCTCCCTTACGGTTCACCCCCGCGTGCGCGGGGACAGGGCGCCGCCGTGGAGCCGGGGAAATCGATCCTACGGTTCACCCCCGCGTGCGCGGGGACAGGGAAGCGGCTCGCCCATTCCCTCGTTACGATCGCGGTTCACCCCCGCGTGCGCGGGGACAGGGTATCCGTAGGTTGTTTGCATGATCCTTTTCCGGTTCACCCCCGCGTGCGCGGGGACAGGTACGCCCTTCGCGCGCACGCCCGCGAAGCGTTCGGTTCACCCCCGCGTGCGCGGGGACAGGGGAGCAGAAACGACCGCGCGGGCTCGGTCGCCGGTTCACCCCCGCGTGCGCGGGGACAGGGACACCCTGCGGGCCGCCCTCGCCACGGCCGCGGTTCACCCCCGCGTGCGCGGGGACAGGCGCGCCAGCCCTTCCCTTGCGCCTGCGCGCCTCGGTTCACCCCCGCGTGCGCGGGGACAGGGTTTGGGCTGGCGCCGAATGCTGTGCGCCAGTCGGTTCACCCCCGCGTGCGCGGGGACAGGGGTCCCGCGCAATCAGTTCGGCCCGGCTGACACGGTTCACCCCCGCGTGCGCGGGGACAGGGTCTTCGGGTAGCTCACCGCGAGCTTTGCCCGTCTTCGGGTAGCTCACCGCGAGCTTTGCCGACGGTTCACCCCCGCGTGCGCGGGGACAGGCTGGGCCGCATTGACGTACCGATTTTCGCCGTCGGTTCACCCCCGCGTGCGCGGGGACAGGGTCTTCACGCAATGGCGGATCGTATGATCGACCGGTTCACCCCCGCGTGCGCGGGGACAGGGATAGCGGATGAGTCGGGCAAGGTCTTGAGCCGGTTCACCCCCGCGTGCGCGGGGACAGGGTAGAATTCGCCGTGGTGACGGCCGGTGAAGTCGGTTCACCCCCGCGTGCGCGGGGACAGGGCGGTCGGTGAGCACGTTCTCGACGGCGAGGTCGGTTCACCCCCGCGTGCGCGGGGACAGGTCCGTCGCCGTGCGCCGCAACGGGTCGGTTTTCGGTTCACCCCCGCGTGCGCGGGGACAGGGGCCCCTTCTGTCGCTCGTCAAGACTGCTCGCGGTTCACCCCCGCGTGCGCGGGGACAGGATCTTTTCGAGTTCTTGGCGAAGCTTCTCGTCCGGTTCACCCCCGCGTGCGCGGGGACAGGTAGGTGTGTGGCTGCGTCGTCGGCCCAGTATGCGGTTCACCCCCGCGTGCGCGGGGACAGGCGTGTCTGTCAAACGGGGTTCCATCCCCATTTCGGTTCACCCCCGCGTGCGCGGGGACAGGGTCTAACTCGCCAAGTTCCACGGCCCAGTAGCCGGTTCACCCCCGCGTGCGCGGGGACAGGAAGTACATGAAAAACGCATGTACCTCGTCGAACGGTTCACCCCCGCGTGCGCGGGGACAGGGGAAGCGTGACGCTCTTCTGCTCGCGGTACCCGGTTCACCCCCGCGTGCGCGGGGACAGGGGGGCGACACCCGTCAGCGAGCCTTTCGGGGTCGGTTCACCCCCGCGTGCGCGGGGACAGGGTAGCCCCGTTTACGCATCCATTCGTTGTATTCGGTTCACCCCCGCGTGCGCGGGGACAGGGTCTGCGCCGACGGCGTAGATGATCGCGTCGCCGGTTCACCCCCGCGTGCGCGGGGACAGGGTCTTCTTCGTCATCCGCGGGCGCGGGCGGCTCGGTTCACCCCCGCGTGCGCGGGGACAGGACAGAAAGCCCCTCCGAAATGCCCCCCTACCCCGGTTCACCCCCGCGTGCGCGGGGACAGGGATTGGGGGCCGTTCAGGTAGGCGCGGACGCCCGGTTCACCCCCGCGTGCGCGGGGACAGGGGAAACAACCCAGTGCGCGAAGTGCTGGGCCCCGGTTCACCCCCGCGTGCGCGGGGACAGGACGGACGGTTGAGGCGTGTTTGCTAGCACATCCGGTTCACCCCCGCGTGCGCGGGGACAGGGCTGGCTGTCGCACGACGCCGACCGAAGCGCCCGGTTCACCCCCGCGTGCGCGGGGACAGGGTCGAGATTTACAACGTGGCTCCGCACGCCCCCGGTTCACCCCCGCGTGCGCGGGGACAGGGTAGCGGGGGAAGGGAAGGGAACCCGGGTTCCCGGTTCACCCCCGCGTGCGCGGGGACAGGTCACCGGTGCAAGCGGAAAGCTCACTGCCGGCCGGTTCACCCCCGCGTGCGCGGGGACAGGGGATTGCGAAAACGATCTCGGCCTCCACCTCCGGTTCACCCCCGCGTGCGCGGGGACAGGGGAATCGGGGAGAAACGAGGTAAAAAGTTTGCCGGTTCACCCCCGCGTGCGCGGGGACAGGGGCTCCTTGGGCGCCTTGGGTTCCTTCGCCGGCGGTTCACCCCCGCGTGCGCGGGGACAGGCCGCCGACCGAGGTCTTGGCGCCGTGGATGACCGGTTCACCCCCGCGTGCGCGGGGACAGGTTGAAGTCGGCCTCGCCGAGCCAGTCGACGTGCGGTTCACCCCCGCGTGCGCGGGGACAGGGCTAGTCGGCGAAGAACCGCGGGCGGATCGGCGGTTCACCCCCGCGTGCGCGGGGACAGGGAGGTCGTGTTGTTCGGTCAGGAAGGGGCGAGCGGTTCACCCCCGCGTGCGCGGGGACAGGTCTTTTGCGACGCCTACGCCCCTTGCCGAGGGCGGTTCACCCCCGCGTGCGCGGGGACAGGGTCGAGGTCCCCTCTTCAAACATTGTTTCCATCGGTTCACCCCCGCGTGCGCGGGGACAGGCCGTATGCGATCCACTCGGCGCCCGTGCGCGCCGGTTCACCCCCGCGTGCGCGGGGACAGGGTCCCCGGAAAGCGTCGATAAAACCTTTCAGCGGTTCACCCCCGCGTGCGCGGGGACAGGGAACGCGCAACGGTTTTTTAGACCCTCGCGCGCGGTTCACCCCCGCGTGCGCGGGGACAGGGCAGGGTCGCGACGAAGGATTATTACGATTGGCGGTTCACCCCCGCGTGCGCGGGGACAGGGAAAGACCCTGCTGCCCTCACCAGGATCCTTCGGTTCACCCCCGCGTGCGCGGGGACAGGGCTCTTGTGGTACCGAACGAACCTGCCGGTTCCGGTTCACCCCCGCGTGCGCGGGGACAGGGGCTTGAGGTCTTCGAACTCGGGGACGTTCTCCGGTTCACCCCCGCGTGCGCGGGGACAGGATGACGACGACCTGCACCGCCTCTGCGGTGCCCGGTTCACCCCCGCGTGCGCGGGGACAGGCTGCTCGTAGGTCGCGGGGAGCGCGTCGCCGCCGGTTCACCCCCGCGTGCGCGGGGACAGGGATTGTGGCGATTGTGGCTACTGGTGCGATTGCGGTTCACCCCCGCGTGCGCGGGGACAGGCCACCAACGAAACGCCAGATCACCTTTGCTTCCGGTTCACCCCCGCGTGCGCGGGGACAGGGGTAGCTGGGGAGGTAGGGGTAGTTCGTCGTCGGTTCACCCCCGCGTGCGCGGGGACAGGCGATACAAGCGCGTTCCTGGCTCGGAAGATTCCGGTTCACCCCCGCGTGCGCGGGGACAGGGGCCAAGAGCACGCGGACCGCTCGCGCCCCCCGGTTCACCCCCGCGTGCGCGGGGACAGGTGCGCCTCGCAGAAACGAAGTGCTTGACCTTCCGGTTCACCCCCGCGTGCGCGGGGACAGGTCCCGCGCGAGGCCACGTCGGCAAGTGGCGACGGTTCACCCCCGCGTGCGCGGGGACAGGCAGTCGATCGTTTGGAGCCAGTCGTAATAATCCGGTTCACCCCCGCGTGCGCGGGGACAGGGGGCGATGGGTGGCTAGCAACGGTATTGTTTACCGGTTCACCCCCGCGTGCGCGGGGACAGGGTCTACATGGACGAGCTCCGGGAGCTCGTCGCGGTTCACCCCCGCGTGCGCGGGGACAGGGAGTTCACGCACTCGCTCGCGAAGCACAAGTACGGTTCACCCCCGCGTGCGCGGGGACAGGGTATTTGAGGGTGACGGGGAACGTGCGCTCGCCGGTTCACCCCCGCGTGCGCGGGGACAGGGAATCGAAGAAGACCGCTTTGCCGCCGGTGACGGTTCACCCCCGCGTGCGCGGGGACAGGTGCCGGTTCGGACGCGTGGCGTTGTACGCCATCGGTTCACCCCCGCGTGCGCGGGGACAGGGGCGATGGGTGGCTAGCAACGGTACCGCTCACCGGTTCACCCCCGCGTGCGCGGGGACAGGCCGTGGACGCTCGCGCGCAAGGAGGCATCCCGCGGTTCACCCCCGCGTGCGCGGGGACAGGGAATCAGAGATGGCGACGGCCGTGATGGACTAGGTTCACCCCCGCGTGCGCGGGGACAGGGCCTCGCCGCGCTCGAATCCAAGGTCGCGGAGCGGTTCACCCCCGCGTGCGCGGGGACAGGTCGAGGTCCGCCGCTTCGAGGGGGAACAGGAACGGTTCACCCCCGCGTGCGCGGGGACAGGCTGATTTCGAAGCGCAAGAACGCGACGCGTCACGGTTCACCCCCGCGTGCGCGGGGACAGGGGTTATCGTCTATCCGGGCGACACGAACGCGACGGTTCACCCCCGCGTGCGCGGGGACAGGATCTGCGCCCAGAAGCGCGTCGGGCTTCCGTCCGGTTCACCCCCGCGTGCGCGGGGACAGGCTGGCCGACG
>DYPH01000119.1:0-4650 GCA_020720045.1 Sorangium cellulosum
ACGTGAGCGAGCTCGTCGATCGCATCGTCGCCGCCGGGCGCTACGCCTTCCGCCGCGAGCCCCTCATCGCCAGCCAGTTCCCGAGCCGCGACGCGGGCCGCACCCGCAAGGCGAAGAAGGCGCCCACGCCCTGAGGAAACGGCTCCGCCGCCCTCGCACACACGCCCGCGGACGAGAGATCGCTCTCCGCGGGCTTTTTCATGCCTTCCGCGGCACCGAGAATGCCGTCCGCGGCGATGGAAACGGCTTCCGCGGAGCAAAGCATCGCCTCCGCGGCCCGCGGAAAGACTGCCGAGTACGGCGGAGACGAATTCTCGACCGCGGAAACGGTCCCGAGCGCCGCGGAAAACCTTTCGGGGTCCGCGGAACCACTTTCTGCCGCCGCGGACGCAGTTCCCAGGTCCGCGGAACCACTCCCCGCTGCCGCGGACGCAGTTCCCAGGTCCGCGGAAAGACTCCCGAGCACCGCGGAAAGGCTTCTCGGGTCCGCGGAAAAGCTTTCGGGTGCCGCGGACGCGGTTCACAGAGCCGCGGAAGGTCTCGCACGGTCTGTGGGGACCAATTCACCGCACAACGAACGCGGACTGCCTGCGGGTCACCGACGGGTGTCGACGAAGTCGAAATCAGGCAGATGAGGCAACGCGTATGCTTCCATGGCCAACGTATCGAGCGCCGCAAAGTCGCGCGAACGAAAGGCGTTTCGAATCTTGGTGCTCAGGCCGCGCGACATGGTTCGGGGGTCGGGAAGGCGAATGCGGCGGAGATACTGCGCTTGGAAGCGCAGGTAGCCTCCGCGCATCTTTACCGCATACGCCCACACGAAAAAGAGCGCGACGCGCGAACTCATTAAGCCGCCGAGGACTTCCAGATCCCAGTGCGTCGACACAACAAAGTAGAGATTGTGGTGCGGGTGATACTTGCCTTCGTCATACGCCACCTCGTTTGAGCCGGCGATGTCGGGTATCAGAAGTTTCGGTTGCCCGACGAGCTCTGGATACACACGATCGATGGTCCGAAACCACGCTGAGGGGTTCTTCTTGGCGACGTGCCGAGAGCGAATGTCCCCTTCAAACGTTTCGAAGTAGCGCGTTAGCCGAGGGTATTCGTCAAGATTGACCACGCGCGTCCCGGTACCGAACGTGTTCAAGATGAAGCGTTGGCTGTCACGAACTTTCCCATGCTCGATGTCTTCGCGCATCACTAGGGGAACAAGCCTGTCGGCCTCGACGTCGACCTCAGGCCCCACGACATAAACCCGGTCGCAGCCGCTCGCGACGCCGATTCCGACACGGGCGTAGTCTTCGATGGGGCGGAAATTAGCTTCGAGGTGGCGGAGAATTGCGAGCTGTTCCGGCGAACTTCTGACCCACGGATCATCGCCGTCAAACCAGTGAACATACCGCGCAACTGAAACGCCTTCCGCAGATACTCCGTGAGCAATCGCCGCAAGCGTGGCCTTGCACTCCGCCTCACTCGCCGTCGCGAGTGTGACTACAGGTACTTCCTGCCGCGCCGCACGGGTCATCGCGAAGATAGAAGGATAGGCGATGACCTCGGACTCAAAGGGGGACGCCGTATGAAGGTCCACATAGGCGCGAACGGCAAAGTCCTTCGCGATGAGCTTACGGAGCGGTGCGCCGTAGCGATTTACGGTCCAGCGATCTGCACAGATGAACGAGAGCATTCCGGAAGGCTTGAGAAGACTCAAACCTCGTTCAATGAATGCAACGTAGAGGTCAGCGCGGTCAAACAGACTGGAGTAGCGTTGGCGGTACTCTGCGTGGAGGAGCGGCGAGATCTGTTCGATGCGAATATACGGCGGATTGCCGACGACGTAGTCGAAGGGGGCAGCGATCGTAGCGAGGAGGAAGTCTCCTTCGTGTACCCAAGCATCGACCAAGGTTTCGGCCGCCGTACTTTTCACGCCGAGCTGCTTTAGCTCGCCGATCAGGGACTTTTTCGTTTCGGCCACGTGCCCAAGGTCGATGTCGAAGGCCCGGACGCAGGGGGACAACGCGTCGATAGCCACTCCGAAACGGCGAGCCGACGCAACGAGGCGGCGGACAACCACGAGGAGAAAGGCGCCCGTTCCGCACGACGGCTCCAGCAGGGTGCGCTCGGCGAGATTGACGCCTTCGTCGTAGCCGCACAGATCCAGAATGAGTTCCACGACATGAGGCTTCGTGAGCACCACGCCGTGGATTTCGCCGGAAGCGCGTTCCCCGTAGTTGTAGGCATCTTTGGGAACCGCGGGAGCAAGGCCGAGCGACATCTGCACGCGAGGGTCTATACGCTCTCGATCACGGTTCGAACATACCCGCCGAGGCCCGCAAGGAAGCGCCGCACCGTCAGATCGGCGGCAGGCTCAAAAAAGTCGCCCGTCCGGGATGCATCACGCGACGAAAGGACCATGGCGGCCCCGTCGTAGAGCTTTTCGCGGATCAGTTTTCGCAGAAGAAGCTCGTAGCGGCCTGCGTAAGAGGTCTCACGAAACTCGTCGAACACCTTGAAGTGTGGTTCTGCGAGTCCCACTGGAACGCGAGATCCTTCGCAGTCTTCGACAAGCATCATCCAACCGACCCACGGGCGAAGTTGATGCGTCCCAAACGCACCCTCGCGGAATGCGGTCCAGAGGTCGGTTGCATTCCCCAGGGATTCCTCGGTTCGGTTGTTAAAGTTGTTCCCGAAGGACGGCCCTGCCTGGGACTTGAACTCTATGGCGGCAACGAGCTGCCGGCGATGCACCACAATGAGGTCCCACTTCTTGCTCGGGCGAAAGTAGCCAGGGAGTTCCAAGCCGCCACGTACGTGAATGCTTGCTTCGGGCATGCCGTTCTCAGCGACGAGCCACCGAACGAGCTCCGAGAATCCGTCGAGTTGCTTTCCGCTCGTGACTGCACGGCGGTTTCCTCGGTCGGTCTCGGGGCCGGGCCGGCTAGCCTGCACTCCAAGGGTTGACCAATAGTGGCGAACTGCGGCGCGAGTTTTTTCTTCGAAGTCCGGGGGAACAATCACGTCGACCAAGGGTGCCTCCATGCAGTGAGCTTGAACCGAACCGCATGTAAACACGAAAGAATCGGAACTCGCAGCGTTGAAATTGTATCAGGCACGATGAACGTCTGGGCGATTGGCGCGGAGCGGTCTCGATGACATCACCTGTATGGGACCGCATCGAGCCGCTCAGGCGACCTCGACATCTGGGAACCAAGCGCATGGTCACATGCCACGGGGCGAAGCGGACTCTGCTCAAGGAATCCGCACCGGAATGGGCGTTCGTGAAACTGGGCGGAAGGGAAGCTTGTGTAATTCGCCCCGTCAGAGCTTGCTCTCGTCGACCGACAGGCTGATGTCAATCTCCGCTGGGATGAGGAAGTCCATCTTAGCGTCGGCGTCATGCCCGAAATGCACACGGGCGACCTCACGCGCGAGGTGGACGATCTGATTGAACTCTTCGATGCCGCCCTTGTTTACCAAGTCGTTCGCGAAGCCGAGGGCGGCGGCGTAGCACGGGTCGATCGTGGCGTTGTTTTGGGGGCGAGCCATCCGCTGGAAGTGGTCAATGCGCTTTAGGCGTCCAACCAGCCGCGTCGTCGCTTCGAGCATCTTCGGTGCCGGCGCCGCGCGGAAGAACTCCGGGAGCACAGCGTCGATTACCTGAAAGGTGAAGGGCGCGTAGAGGATCTGCGGCGGCTGCATGTTCGACTTCTGGATCATGAGCCGGGCGCGTTCGCAGCTATCGCGAGCCTCAAACAGGATCGCTCCCCAAAAGTTGAGCACGGTATCGAACGTGGCGGCGTCGCTCGCTACGGGCTGCCCGCGGGCTGCGAGTTCACGCGCGCCCCTGATGCAGTTTATCAGAGCACTCACACTGCCCAGAGTCGCAAGAGGATTCATTCTTCGATCCTTTCCATCGTGACGAGCCCGAAGCATCGGCTGCCGGGCACATACGTTGTACCGCAGGGCGCACTTTGTTCGGTGTCGACCGAACGCGGTACCAAACGTCCCGAAAGCGGGCCCTCCGCATCCCCTCTACCGCGCCCAGAGGACGCTTAGCTCCAGCGCGAAGACCTCGAAGGGGACGGCGTGGACAATCTCGTCGTCGCTGTGGACGGCGGCGAGCGTGTAGCGGCCGTCGTCGCCGCGCGTGAGGACCTCGAGGGTGTGCGCGTCGGGGTCGATGAACCAGACGACGGGGACCCCCTCGCGCCCGTAGGCGCTCAGTTTTTTGCCGCGATCGAGCTTCGCCGTCGACGGCGAGAGGACCTCGCAGATCCAGTCGGGGGCGAGGTCGAAGAAGGCGACGTCGGGCATCTCCGGCATGCGCGTGCGGCGCCAGCCGGCGAGATCGGGGACGAGGATGTCGCCGCCGAGGTGGAGTTCGGGTTCGTAGAGCAAAATCCAGCCGCCCGGCCCATCTCCGCCGCCCCGATCGAAAGGGGGACCGAGCTCGCTGCTGATTCGTGAGGCCGCTCGCGCGTGGGCGGCGCGGGGGCGTGGGTGGACGTGGAGCTCGCCGGCGACGACTTGGGCGATCTTGGTGTCGGGGACCGCCAGAAATTCTTCGTGAACTCCGATTTTGCGCGCAGCGGTCATCCGGCGAAGGTACCGCGGCGCCGTACGACGAGCAACGCGGGGGCACCGATCCCCTTG
>DYPH01000119.1:4750-13000 GCA_020720045.1 Sorangium cellulosum
CGTGGATCGGCCACACCGATCCCCTTGCGTGGATCGGCCACACCGATCCCCTTGCGTGGATCGGCCACACCGATCCCCTTGCTACAAAGGCGCTGCGGCGGCGATGCTCGCGCCGTGCCCTACACCTACGCGTATCCGCGGCCGGCGATGACCGCCGACGTCGTCGCCTTCACCGAAATCGACGGCAAACTTCACGTCTTGCTCATCCAGCGGGGGCGCGATCCCTTTGCGGGGTCGTGGGCCTTCCCGGGCGGCTTCGTCGAAGAGAATGAACCGCTCGCCGCCGCCGCCCGCCGGGAACTCCTCGAAGAGACCGGGTTTTCCCCCGCTAGCACGCTCCCGCTCGTGGCGCTGGGCGCCTACGGCGATCCCGGGCGCGACCCGCGCGGGCATACCGTCAGCGCCGTGTTCTTGCTTTGGGTCCCCGCGGAGGCGCGCGCCGCCGTCGCCGGCACCGACGACGCCACCGACGCCCGCTTCCTCGCCGTCACGACCGAGCTCCCCGGCACCCTCGCCTTCGACCACGCGAAGATCCTCGCCGACGCCCTCCAGCGCGCCCGCCTCCTCCTCGCCGCCGACCCGGCGACGCTCCTCGGCGATCGCGCCTCCGATAGCGCAGCGATCTCCAAGCTGTTCGCGTAGATTGCAGCGCCCGTCCGCGAAGCGGGAGACGGCGCGGAGTTCTCTGCAAACGCGCCTGCGACCGGCTCGAAGCCCTTTTCTGGAAGAAATCCTGCGTGAACCGACTCCCCCTTGAAGCCATCGCCGCCGCTGCTGCCGCCTTTCACGGCGGGTGGGCCAACGCCCGCGCCGCCTTTGAAGTCCGCCTGGCGCGCTGGCCCCGGCACCATGGGTTCTTCCACTTGGAGGGGATCGACGCCCTCCTCGATGCCCTCGAAGCCTTCCACCTCCCCGAGGACGCCGCCGCGCGGCTCGTCGCCGAACGGATCCTCACGCCTGAAGCACGCGATTCCTTTGGCGATCTCCGGCTCACGCTCGACGTTGATGCCGTCCGCGATGGCGAGATCGTCTTCCCCGGCGAGCCAGTCGTCGTCGTCGAAGGGCCCTTCGCCCAGGCGCTCCTCGCCGCGTCGCTCGCCGCAAAGTTCCTCGAAGAGCCGACCCTCGCCGCAACGCGGACCGCCCGCGCCGTGCTCGCCGCCGGCGACGCGGTTGTCCTTGCTGCGCCGGGCCAGGCAAAAGACCCGGCCGCCGTCACCCGAGCCGCCTACATCGGGGGCGCCGAAGGGGGCCTCTCCTTTGCCGCCGCCGAAGCGCATGGCGTCCCCTGGGTGGCGCTCTTGAGCGCAGGATCGATGCTCGGTGCCCCGTCGGGCCTCCAGGCGCTCGTCGGCTGGCTCGCCGGCAACCCGGAGCAGATCGCCTTCCCGCTCGGCGCCGCCGGCTTTCCGGCCGTTTTGCAGGCGCTTGTCGAGGCGGTCCGCGCGAAATGCGAGGCGAGCTGGAGCCCGCCGGCGGTGCTTCTGGCGCTCGCCCCGGAAGATGCCCCCGACCTCGCCGTGCGCATCCACCAGGCCTTCGAAGCGGCCGAGTTGCCGGCGCCGCGCATCCTGGTCGGCCCCGTCGCCGACGAGCTCGAAGTCCGTCGCCTCGGCCTGGAAGGGGTTGGAGTCTCTGGCTTTTTGTTCGATCCGATCGGTTCCCGCGGTGAGCTCGCCGCCGAGGCGCTCCTGTTTCAGCCGTCGCTCGTCGCCATCGAGGAGGCCGGTCGCTGGGCGCCGCGCATCGAGGCGGGGGCGCGCATCGCCGATGCGTCCGATCCGGGCCGGAAGGTGATCCTCCGCTACTTCGACGAAGCGGGGGCGCCGCTCTGCGACGTCGTCCACGGCACCCGCGAGAAAATGCAACCGGCACGCGAGGTTGCCTTCGTCGATCGCGAGAGCGGCCTCCCGGTGCGCCTCCGCGCCCACCGGTCCCAGGTGCTGCTCGGGAAGGTCCTCCGCGCCGGCAAACGGATCCACCCCCGCGAGCCGATCGCCTTCGTGCGCGCGCGGGCGACCGCCTCCCGAAACGCCCTCCACGAGGGGCAACGACGGCTCGTTGCGCCGGCCCCCTACCCGGTCGGCCTCACCGACGCGCTCGTCGCCGAGAAGAACGAGCTCCTCGCCGATCTGCTCGACGCACGCAGCGAAAAGTAGCGAAAACTCAGGAGATCGCGGCGACGACCTTCGCGATCCCCGCCGGATCGAGGAGGGCGTCGAACTGGAAGGGGACCGTCGTCACCGGGTAGGGGAGCGCGCGCTTCACGCGGAGGAGCGCCGCCGCCTGCATCGCCTCGCGGGCGGCACGGTCGTGGGCCACGGTGAGCAGCGCCGAGGGGCCATCAACCGGATTTTCCCGAGGAATCATCGCGAGCGCCCCCCCTTCCGGCGCCGAGAAAATCGGCGGGAGGAGCCCGTTGACGACGACGTCGGTCACCGGGAGACCCAGCTCGCCGGTGAGCGCCGCCGCGAGCTCGATCGTCTCCGAGGTCGGCATCTCCTCGGGGAGCGTCACCAGCACGACGGAGGTCGTCGTCTTGTCGCGGAAGAAATTCCAAGCGATCTCGGCGTCGCGGCGGAGGATCCCCGGCGGGACGACATCGACGATCACCTTCGGCACGCGGAGCATGTCGAGGCCGTGACCGGTAGCTGGCGCATCCAAGATCACGAGATCGTAAACAAAAGAGCCATCGGCGCGCGTCTCGGTGGTGTGCCACCAGGCCTTGCCGAGCATGGCCCACTCGTGGAGGCCAGGGACGGCGCGGAAAAACGTCCGCACCAGGGAATTGTCGAAGAGGAGCTTGTAGGCGGCCCGCGATTTGAGGGCGAGCATCCCGTACTCTTCGAGGGCGAGCTCGGGGGCCATATTGACGCCCCAGATGTTCTCGCCGACCGGGGAAATCTCCGGCCCGAGCGGCGCGCAGCCGAAGAGGGGGCTCATCCGGTCTTTCGCGTTGCAGATGCAGACGAGGACCCGCTTCCCCTCGGCGGCGGCCCGGCGGGCAAGGGCGACGGTCAGCGTCGTCTTTCCGACGCCACCCTTGCCGGTGACGAAGACAAAGCGCTTGTCGAGGAGGTCCGGCGTCACTGTGCCGCGACTACCAGCAAATGCAGCGACGGAGAAGCGTTCCCATTCGGGCGCGCCGGCTTAGAAGGTCCCGCGGACCTCGACACGGGCGCCGCCCGACACAAAGGCGACGCCCGGGAGGAGTGCGGTCGTCGTGCGCTTGCTGCTGGCGACGTCCTTCGCGCGGGCCGGATCGAAGGAGAGCGTCGACGCATCGATGGCGATCGCCGTCGCCATGCCGGCGAGGAGGCCGAAGGAGGCCCCTTCGGCGCAGGGGTGGGCGAGCTTGTCGCGGAGCACCGCATCGGAGGCGGCGCAGCCGACAAGCGCCGCCGCCGCCGGGATCGCGAGGCGGATCCCGAGGCTCTTTACGGCGCGCACCGGCTGGCCGTGGAGGAGGTGAATCGTCGGCGCGCCGATCGCGTAGCCGACGAAGAGGATCCCCGGCGAACGGAAGGCGCTCGCCGCCGTAAACGCCGCGCCATCCGCCACGAGCGGCTGCCAGCCGTACCACCGCTTCACAACAAACGGAGCCATTTTGGGCCGCGAATCAACCGGGCCCGCGGCAACCGGGCCCGCGGCAACCTGGGCGCGTGGAACCACAGGCGTGGCGGGCCCCTGTGAGGCCGGCGCCACACTTGACAGCGGACGGACGGGGAAGGCGGTGTTGTGCAGGCGCGGCGTCACGGAAAACGCCGAACTCGCCGCCGCTTGCACGGGGGAGGTCGGCGTTTTTTCTGCCGTAGTTTCCGTCGGTTGCGTCGCGGGGGCCGGCTCCTCCGCAAAGGCATTTCCCGTCACCGCGAGGAGCGCGGCCGTGGAGAGAAATGCGAAAATGCTGCGGGGCACACGAGAAGATTACGGGACGATTTCGTCTCCTGTCCGCCTCAAAATGCGCCGACGACGCCGATTTCCCCGCCACTTTTGCGTGCTTGAAAGGTAGGCTGAAGGATCACACCGGGCGAGTGTGGTCGTTTTCCTACAACCGCCGGGCCGGCGCCGGTCGGTTTCTCGTAGGAGAGGACGGCGGCATCGACGACGACCGCGGTGAGGTAGCCGAGCGTGGCACCGAGGGCGACGCCGCCGAGCACCGCGTAATCATCCTTGGAATTCGACATGATACCGGCACCGACGAGCCCGCCCGCGAGCGGGAGGCCGAGGCGGAGACCGCCGCTTTCGAGGGCGGCGAGCGGGCGGCCGTGGGCGAAATGGATGATCGGCGGCGCGATGAAGGAGCCGGCGACGAAGCCGGCCGGCGTCTCGGCGGTCGCGGTGATGAGGATGCCGGCGCCGTCGGCGAGGAGCGTTTGCCAGCCGTACCAGGCGCCGTTGTGGCTGGTGACGGCGACCGGGACCGGGCGTGGTGCTGGCGCAACCGGCGGCGCGGCTGGCGGTGCGACCGGCGGAGCTGCTGGGGCGCTATCGGGGAGGATCACATACGTCGTGTCGCCGCTGGTGACGATCCGCGTCCCCGGCGGGAGCGCCACCCGGGGCCGTCCGTCGGCGTCGAGCTGCAAATTTGCGGACTGAGGCGACGCCGGAGACGGCGGTCCCCACTGAAAAGGCGCCTGCGGGGCCGCTTGCGGCGGCGGTTGTGGCGCAACGTCGGACCCGTCGGTGCCCGAGGGGATGACGGCCGTCTGACCGTAGGCGAGGGCCGGAAGGACCCCCACAGCGGCCGCGGCGAGGGCGGCGGCGAAGGTCCGCCGGGATGCACGAGAGAGCGGGCGAGCGTTCATGGGCATTCCTCAAAAGGTCGGGGCGCGTCAGCCGCGCAAGCGTGCCACAGTTTGCAACCGCCGGTTGCGGCGGAATCGGCGAGCACCGATTCCCGAAGCACTACAGCTCGATGGCCAACGCCCCTCGGTACGGACTTCTTTACGAAATCGACGCGACCGTCAGGTTCTGTTCACAGCGGCTCGGCTGCCTGCGCCGGAGGAAAGACCGCGATTCCCTCCGACGAGACACCCCGGCGACCTATTCAGAAACTTCCAACAACGCCGAGCGTGGCGCCGCCGGACCGCGGGGCGACCGTCGGGGTGATGGTGAAGCTTTTGGCGACGTTCTTCTTCGTCGCTTTGGCGTCGCGCTCGCAGCCGCAGTGCTCTTCGTAGGCGAGGACGCCGGCATCGATGGCCATCGCCCCGAGCGCGCCGAGCGCGACCCCGCTGTAAAAGGCCGATTCGTCGCCGCTGTTGTCGCTGATACCGTAGGCGAGGAGGCCGACGGCCATCGGGACCGCAGTGCGGAGGCCGACGCTCGCAAGGGCGCGGATCCCTTCGCCGTGGGCGGCGTGGACGATCGGCGCGCCGATCGAGTAGTTCAACAGGGCGACGCCGGCCATCCCGCCCGATTCGCTCGACGCCGCGAGGGCGCCCACGAGGAGCCCGGCACCGTCGACGAGGAGCGTCTGCCAGCCGTACCAGACCTTCCGCGGCGGGCGCAGGTAGGTCTTCGGGTAGGAGGACTCCGGAGCGGTGGCGGTCACCGTCGGGGCAACGGGGGCCGGCCCCTGCACGACGAAGCCGCCGTCGCCGGTCGGCACGAGGCGGGAGCCGGGCGGGAGGGCGATCGCCGGCGCAGCAGGCGGCGGGGGCGGCGGGGCCGGGGCGGTTGTCGCCGCGGTGACGCCACCGGACGCTTGCGGGGGCGGCGCGTTCCCCCAGGAGGGTCCCGTCCCCCAGGAGGCGCCGGTCGGGAACGGGGGTGAAGGGCCGGGGGCGGTCTGGGCGACGGCGACCGACTCCGTGAGGGCGAGCGACAGCGCAGCAGCGACGAAACCGGCACAGGCAGAAACCGGAAAGAGCATCTTCATCGCGCCGATGTTATCGCGAAGGACTTCGGCGACCGAAACGAAAACTGGCGGGCCCCCTTCCCTTGCGGCAGGACCCACCGGTCTTTCGTGGCGTCGCGAGGATCAGCCGGCGACCAACAAGGCCAGAAGATGGTTGTCAGCCTGGGAAGTAGATCACCGGCTGACAATTCGACGGGTACTTCAGGCCGCCCCCCTTCACCGGGTACGCTCGTGCACACGACAGCGCTTCGAGATCCTGAAGACAGTCGTCGTAGGACTTGTCCACGCTAACGGCTTTCCCACAGGGCAACTGCTGCTTGAACCCTTCAACGCAATCGCTCTGGGACCCCGCAGCTCCGAAGCCGTTTTCTTCGTAGCAAGCTCTTACTTTCGTGCATGAAAGCTCGACTAAGCGGTCACACTTCTCGCTCGGGGTCGGCTCGTCGGCTGAACAACCGCCGCAGCAAACCGCTACCAGTACAACGACCGTCCCAACTATTGATTTTAGCGACATTCGCTCATGTCTACGCCGCGAACGGCTTGCCTAGGCAAAAAAAGCGCGACCGTCCTTTTGAGGAAAGTCGCGGACGAAGCGGCGTCGCGCGAGAATCAGCCGGCGGCGAAGTTCGCGGCGGCGAAATCCCAGTTGGCGAGGCTGTCGAGGAAGGTCTCGATGTACTTGGGGCGGAGGTTCCGGAAGTCGACGTAGTAGGCGTGCTCCCAGACGTCGATCGTGAGGATCGCCTTCTGGCCGTGCTTCATCGGGAGGTCGGCGTTGCCGGTCTTGGTGACCTTGAGCTTGCCGTTCTCGAGGACGAGCCAGGCCCAGCCGGAGCCGAACTGGGTCGTCGCCGCGGCGACGAACTCTTCGCGGAACTTCTCGAAGGAGCCGAAATCGCGCTCGATGGCGGCGAGGAGCTCACCGGCCGGCTTGCCGCCGCCGTTCGGCTTCATGCTGTTCCAGTAGAAGGTGTGGTTCCAGACCTGGGCGGCGTTGTTGAAGACGGGGCCTTCGGCGCCGAGGATCACCTCTTCGAGGGACTTGGCCGCTTCCGGCTTGCCGTCGAGGAGTTTGTTGAGGTTTACCACGTAGGCGTTGTGGTGCTTTCCGTGATGGATTTCGAGGGTCTCCGCCGAGATGTGGGGCGCGAGGGCGGTCTTTTCGTAGGGGAGCGCGGGCAATTCGAAGGCCATGGAAACATCTCCTGAGAAACCCCGGCAAAGCGCGCGGGGATCGGGGCTGGGTGAGGCGGCGGACGGTAAGGCGCGCGCCCCCCGTTGGAAAGGGGGATCACCGCCGGACGGTGCAATCCTTGCGCGACGGTTTCGCAGGTGCGCGTCCGCCCGGAAGCGCCGAAGGCGCTGAGGAACCGGCGCGCACGGATGAAGGTGCCGGCGCGCACGGATGAAGGAACCGGTTCTGCCTCTTCCAGGGGCGCCACTTTCCCCCTTGACGGTCCCCGCCCCTCTTGGCGAGCCTATGCGCATGACGCTTCCCCGCAAACTCCCGCTGGCTGCTTGCCGCAATCTCGCAGCCCAAATCCTCACCAGCGCGAAGACCCTCCAGGCGGAGAACCGCCCCCTTGGGACGAAATCGGCGATCGCCTGGACGGCCACGACGGACGCCGCTCAAACGCTGCTCGCGACGAACGGGGACGGCGATTTCCGCCCCCTCGACCGCGAAGCCGATCGCGCCTTTTCCGGGCTTTTTGACCTTATGGACGCGCTCCATGCGATCTTTGAAGGGGAGCTTGTCGCCAATGATCCGGAAGGGGCTGCCCGCTTTGCGGCGGTGACGACGCTCGTCGCGGCTCTCGATCCCCACGCACGCAGCTTGGTGAAGCTGCCGGCCCGTCTCCAGTTTGATGCGATGACCCGCGTGCTCCATTCCCTCGATCTGCCGGCGGCAAAAACCGCGTTGGCGACCCTCCATTTGGAGGCGGTCGTGGCGCGGCTCGCAGCGATCGTCGATGCCTACGGGAAGCGCCTCGGCATCCTCGCCGAGCGCGCCGCCGAGGGGCCGATCGGCGCCGGCGTCGACGCCTTCGAGGGGGCCCTGACGCGCCTCCTTGTCCACGTCGACTCCGAGCACGACGGCGCGAGCGACGACGATCGCCGGATCCGCGCCCTCACGATCGGCGTCTACGAAGAGGCGGTCGCCACCCAGCGCGCGATCGACGCCGAAGCCCGCCGCAAAACGCGCAGCAAAGGGGGCCGCCCCGCCTGACGCGGTCCAAACGGCGGTCGCCGCACACCCCCGCCTGTCCTTTCGCCGGTGCCCAAGCCCCAAAAGGACAGCGCGGCGTGATCGGCCACCGCGACGCGGACAGCGCGGCGTGATCGGCCACCGCGACGCGGACAGCGCGGCGTGATCGGCCACCGCGACG
>DYPH01000119.1:13100-19787 GCA_020720045.1 Sorangium cellulosum
GGACAGCGCGGCGTGATCGGCCACCGCGACGAGGACAGCGCGGCGTGATCGGCCACCGCGACGCGGACAGCGGAAACCGGTAGGAGGCACGTCGATGAGTGACGGGCGAAAGAAGGCCACGTCGACGGCACCGCGGGCGCGTCGAGCGCGCTCGAAGGGGGACCCTTCCCTCCTCGTTCGTTATGAAGCGGGGGACCACACCGGAGTTTGGCAGGAGCTTCGCGCCTACGAAGCGATCTCCGGGGCATTCCGCGAGGATGCGCTCGATGTCGCCCGTGCGACGATGCGCCGCGTGCTCCACAACGCCGATCTTGTTCCTCGATCCGCGCTAGCGGGCGAGGACGAAGTAATTGCCGAGCGCCTGCACGCAAGAGGCTGGATTTCCTGGAGCGGAGCGTTGCGGACGCCGCCTTCCCGCGAGGACTTCGACGCGATCGAGGAGATCGAAGCGACCACCGGGGCGCCGCTCCCACCAAGCCTGCGCGCGTTCTGGGAGGTCGTCGGCGGCATCGACTTTGTGTGGGACTACCAGCGCGAAGAGCCGCCCCCGCGCCTCGACGGGGAGCTGGAGTGGCCCCTTCTTGACCCGCTCGCGATCGACCCGGCTCGCGCGATGATTCGCGTCGTGGAGGAATGGGTCGACGAATACGGAGAATACGGAGAGGAGTGCGACGACCCCGCCGAGCCCCTCCGCCTCGAGCTCGCGCCCGACTATTGGCACAAGGCGAACATCAGCGGCGGCCCCGCGTACGGCGTCTATGTCCCCTTCCTCGGTGCCGATCCGTTGTTTGCCGAGGAGGAGAATGAACTCCCCTTTGTCGACTACCTGCGGCTCTGTTTCCGATGGGGCGGCTTTCCGCGCCTCGCCCGCCACGCCGACGAACCAGGGGTGCAGGAATTCCTGCAACGAATGACCGAGGGCTTCCAGCCGATGTGAGTTCGTCCGCGGAACCCACCGCCTCGTCGGCACAGAAATGCGCTTTGATCCCGGTCAGAACCCGCCTCGAAGGCGGCGTTTACACCTAGGTCACCGGCCGGATTGCGGCGAATCGCTGACTTAGAAGCGCCAGTGGGCGGGCAGAAAACGCTAGCGACGTGCGTGAAGAGCGGCACCACCGCGGCGCTTAAGGTCAAATCCGAGCCGGTAGAGTTCGGGGACGTCGAAGCGGCCATCCGAGCGCTGGGTGAGCACACCGATTCTCCGCATTTCCGCGAGAATGGCACTGGGCTCTTCCCCGTTGAGTTCGATCAACGCTCCATCCTTCACAAAGAGCTTTAGGGCCAAGTCGGCGCCATCGATCGGTACGAAGCTCCCACCGAGACGGACGAGGAACTCTTCGACGGAAAACGGACGCCACCTCTCTTCATTCAGTTCGGCGGCGCGCTCTTTCGCTGCAAGGCGGAGCCCCGCTCGGAGATGTTCTGACGAAAACAGGGATCCATGCTCTTGCGGATTCGCAGTCCATGCCTCGGCCGCCCCGAGGAGGAGATTGATCGCAGTTCGCGGCGCCATGGCGCCGTTGCCATCCGTGAGCATGCGCGGGATCCAGCGCGCCGTGAGCCCCTTTTGAGCGGTCGTCCCCATCCATTTTCCCGCCAGCAAAGTGGCGAACGCGTCCTGCGAGCCGTCCCCCTCCTCCGGGACAACATGCGGCGGGAGCCATGGTCCTTCCGTTCCGCGAGGGGGCGTGAAGGCAAATCCGCGCCGCTCTAACTGCTCCCGCGCGGTGTCGCCCGTTTTCGCGAACACAAACAGGAGTAACCGATAAATATCAAGGACGGACCACGTGAGGGAGATCGTCTGCGACCCCAGCTTGGCAAAGTCAGTTCCACGCCCCGCGAGTCGATCTCGGACATCTTCACGGAGGAAAATCTTCGGAGAGAATGCCCGAAGCCGTGGTCCGAGGTCATTCCAGAATGCGAGGAGCCCCGCCGCAAGTTCCTGCCAATTCTTCATACCTTCAAGGGCATCGTAAACGACGATCCCTTGAAATCCCCGGGTGGTGAGTTCCCGATCCCACGTAAAGATTTTTTCGAGGAGTGCTTCGCGGTCGCTGCGCAAGAGTGTGCGGCGTGCAAAGTTCGCGTCGCGGCGGGCGGGCTGCGCGGTATGCGCCGCGACGGCATCGGATGCGGCGACGGCAAACCCTTGGAGCCAATAGCCAACGGCCTCCTCAGGACCCGCCACCCATTCGGGAGGGATGGTCGCAAGGTTCGCCCCCCATCCCTGAACCACCGTTGTGCACTTCGGGGAAAAGAGCGGCCCGGCAAGTTCGGAAACCCCGCGTCCGTCGACGAGCGTACGATAAAGCGTACTCTTTCCCATCCCGCGCGCGCCGACAATTAGCCAAATGTCCGGGTTCCCTATGCGTTGGTGGGACGGGATCGGGAGATAGTCGGAACTCAAGGCCCAGCGAATTCCATCCGCCTGCGGACGAAGTTCGAGCAACTTCTGGACGATCTCTTGGCGCTGTTCCGACGTAAGTGCGGGCATCATGAACGCACCCCTTCGATGAGTTCGTGAAGGCGCGCCCAGGCGGGCTTGAACGGCTGAATCAGCTGATTCTCAATCATCCACGCGCCCAGCCGAACCATCCGCGCCGCGATGGTCGCCAGCGACTGCGCCTCGGAGAGGGCCCGTTCCCGCTGGTGGGCCGCGATCGCGACGCGCGCAATGTGCGTGACGTGATCGATGCAGGCGATCTCCTCCGGTGAGGGGGTACGCGGCGTCGCGTAGTAAACGGCAAAGGTCCCAAGGACCGCCCCGTCCTTCGCGACAATCGGAGAAGACCAGCAGGAAGCGAGGTTGTGCGCGATCGCAAGTGGAAGAAATTCCTTCCAAAACAAATCGGTAGCGAGGTTGGCCGAGACGACCCGGCGCCCGGTCGCGACGGCCGTACCGCAAGACCCAACCCCGACGGCGACGCGAATGCCGTTGAGCGGGTCGGTGTAGGAACGCGGCAGCGAAGGCCCGGCCGCGAACCGCAGCAGCGAGCGACGGTCGGGGTCGCCGATCGGGGCTGTGTCCACAAGGAGCACCGAGCAGCTCGCGCCGGGCCAGAGCGCCTCGATCTGAAGACAAAGTGTCGAAAGAACGTCACTAAGGGGCGCCCCCTCGGCAAGCAGTTCGAGCGGGTCGCGCACGGAGGTCGCGCCGAGGATCCCCCGCCCTTGTGCGAGCCGCATTGCGTCCTCGGGTCGGAAATCACCCATCATCCCCTAAGCCTCCCGGGCCGCATCGTAGAGGAAGCGGCCCAGCGGTGGGGAACTCGCGCCCCCGGTGGGGGAAGAAAGTGACGTCCGAAATCTGGGCACCTGCCACCGACGACGAAGAACCTCTTTCTCCGCAGCGCCGATTCCGCTAGCGTCCCTCCTTAGTGGCGACGCTGCACATCTGTGCATCGCGCAACGAAAGCTTCCTCCGTACTCCGCCGTCCCGGAACTTCCGGAATCTACGTCGAAATCACGGAGAATCGTACTTCAACCCTCTCGCCCCGTAGGGGGCACCCCCGGTCCCTCCCGGGTCGCCGGAGCCCCCAGGCTCCTCATGTGCGATGACGTTTTGAAGCAACGCTTGGACGGTTTTCTGTCCGCGCCCGTGTCCCGAATGCGACCCGGTGCTCACGTCCCTTCCGGTCAGTGAATCTGGGGTGCTCGTACCCGAGTGCCCATGGCAAAGAACATCCTGGTAATTAGCGTCGAGCTTCGCGAAACGCGCGTGGCTCTCATCGAAGACGGCATCATCGCCGAGCTTCACATCGAACGAAAAGGCAACAAATCCAGCACCGTAGGCAACGTCTACCTGGGTAAAGTTACGCGCGTTCTCCCCGGCCTCCAGGCCGCCTTCATCGACATCGGCCAGGAGCGCGCGGCGTTCCTCCACGTCGAAGACCTCATCCGGCCGGACGACTTCGAGACCTACCTCGCCGGCGGGCGTCGGCACGCCGCAGGTGCGAGTGCCGCCACGGAAGACGCCGTCCCCGACGAATCGGAGATCGAGGACGAACCGCTCCAGCCGAGCGACGAGAGCGTCGCCGCGCTTCCCGATGTCCCCTCCGAGCTCCTCCTGCCAGACGTAGCATCCGAGGCGACTCTCCCGGCAGACGACGAAGAAGACGAGGAAGATCAAGACCTTCCTGAGGAGCTTGGCGCCGCGTCCCTTCGGGAAGACCACGACACCGCCCTGCCAGACCCGTCCGAGGCGCTGATCGAAGCGTCCGTCGGCGAAGCGGGAGACGACGCGGAGTTCGATGCAAACGCGTCCGACGAGAACGATGCGGATGAAGATGCCGAGGACTCCAGCCAGGAAGCCCCGGAAGATCAAGATGATACGGTCGACTCGGACGACGCGGACGAAGACGCGATCCCGCGTCCCGACGACAGCGAAGCAGGCGTAAACGGCGACGAAAGCGACGAGGACGAGGCCGGCCACGGCGTTGCGGCGCTCGGCTTCGATGCCGACGATCTGCCCGGCTTCACGATGACCGATCCCGGCGATCCGGTACCGGTGCCGCGTGCCCCCGGCCCCCGCGATGTGCGCGACAACGGGCGCCGCGGACGCCGCCGCCGTGGACGTGGCCGTGGTGAACCGCGCCCGCAAGACGCCGCACGCGCACCGACCGCGCCGGCCGCCGCCGATCCGCGACGGACCGCCCCCGGAAAGCGCGGCCCGAACGCCCCCGCCGAAGCCCGTCCCGAAGGGCGCCGAGGCAAGCCGAACGACCGCGGCCCCGCCGCCAACCCGAACCGCGGCCCCGGAGGCAACCCGCGCAATGGGCGCCGCGGCAGCGAGCGCGACGGCGGCAAGGTCCCCGCGCGCATCTCGAAGACGACGCCCATTCGCGAAGTCGTCCGCGAGGGGCAAGAAATTATCGTTCAAGTCTCGAAAGATCCGATCGGCACCAAGGGCGCGCGCTGCTCAAGCCACGTCTCTCTGCCGGGCCGCTACGTCGTCTACCTGCCGACCGTCGAGCACATCGGTGTCTCGAAGCGCATCGGCAACGAAAAAGAGCGCGCCCGCCTCCGCGAGACCATCGAAGGAATGAAGCCGCCGAGTGGTGGTCTCATCGTCCGTACGGTCGCGGAAGGACTAACAAAGAAGCAGCTGAAGCAGGACGTCGGCTACCTCGTCCGCCTCTGGGGAGAAGTCGCCAAGAAGCGCGAGGGGGCCCGCGCCCCGAACTTGCTCTCCAGCGAGCTCGATCTCGTCCTCAAGGTCGCCCGCGATCTCTTCACCGACGAAGTCGAGAAGATCGTCATCGACGACCGCACCCAGTACGATCGGACCGTCCGTTTCGTCGAGATGTTCGCCCCCGAGCGCGTCAAAGACGTTGAAATGTATACGGAAAACGAGCCCATTTTCGATGCGTACGGCATCGAGGATGAGATCGCCCGTGCCCTCTCCCGCAAGGTTCCGCTCCCCTCGGGCGGCTACCTGATCATCGACCAGGCCGAAGCGCTCACCGCCATCGACGTCAACACCGGCCGCTTCGTCGGCAAGGGGTCGAAGGACATGGAAGAGACGATCCTGAAGACGAACCTGGAGGCGGTCCATGAGATCGCCTACCAGCTCCGCTTCCGGAACATCGGCGGCCTTATCATCCTCGATTTGATCGACATGGAGAAGGCGTCCAATCGCGAGAAGGTGCGCCGCACCCTCGAGGACCTCCTCCAGAAGGACAAGGCGAAGACGACGCTGAATCGGATCAGCGATCTCGGCCTCATCGAAATGACGCGCAAGCGGACCCGCGAGAGTCTCGGCCGTCAATTGCACGAACCGTGCTTTTACTGCGACGGCACTGGGCAGCTTCAATCGAAGGAGACCATCGCCTTCGAGATCCTCCGCGAGATCCGCCGCAAGTACAAGGACCTCCCCGGATACTCGGTGATTGTCAACGCCCACCCGGCCGTCGTCGACCTGCTGAATGGCCCGGAGAAGTCGGCAGTCCTGGAGGCGGAGAGCCGCTATCTCCGCAAAATCAATGTGGTTGCCCGCAAGGACTACCACATGGAGCAGTTCGACATTGTCGGGCGCTGAGCGGGAGGCCCACCAATGACCGAAGACGAAAAGCGCGGCGAAACGCGAGTGACAATCAACCAGGAGTTCGCATCCTTTGATGCGTTCATTCAGGAATACGTCACGAACGTCTCGAAGAACGGCCTCTTTATCCGTTCCAAGAGCCCGCCGCCGATCGGCAGCAAAGTGGAACTCCACTTTACGGTCATCATGGACGACATCGAGACGATCCAAGGCGTTGCCGAAGTCGTTCGCGTCGAGGCCGATGGAATGGGCGTCCAATTCCTCGAATTGACGCCCCATTCCCGCGAGCTGATTGATCGTTTGATCGATTCGAAAACCGAATAGCGACTTCCATGACGCTGTACCTCGTCGGCGGCGGCTACACCGCAAACGCGGTTCGGCGTCTCGCTGGGGCCGACGAGCGCTTCCGTGAGGTGGTCGTCGTTCGGCGGCGGGCCGTCGACCTTGGTGACAGGGTCGTCCCCGATTTTGCTGAATTTCCCAACATTTTCGGACCACAGGACGCGGTAGTCCTCACCTTCCCGGCGACCGACGACGGTCGCGCGGAGGCGGCGGTAGCTGCTGCCTGCACGGAAATCCCAACCGTCTACGTCTCTAGACCGCTCTCAGTTAAAGCTGAGCCTGTACCCGGCGAAGCGAACCCAGCC
>DYPH01000248.1 GCA_020720045.1 Sorangium cellulosum
CGGCGGCGAGCGCCTCGCCGGCAGCCTTGAAGGAGGGGTAGCGGCGCATCATCGGGCACCTGCCAGGGCGTTCACCCACCCCACCACGTCAGCGCGCCGCCATCGTCGGGTGTTCGGCGTGAGCTGGATAGGTGCCGGGAACCTTCCCTCTTTGATGGCCTGGTAAATCGCCGTCTTCTTGATCCCGAGATACGCTTCCACGTCGGCGAGCGCCATCAGCGGCTCAAGAGGCGAGATTGCGACGCGTTCCGGTTGCGGCGTGGCGTCTGAGTCGGTAGCTTTCATCGTCGTCGTCTCCTTGGAAGCCCGTCGGTTGATGCCCGGCGGGCTTCGCTTTTTTGCGATTGAAAGGGGGCCTTCGCGGTGGCGGAAGGCAAGGGGAGGCCGTTCCGCTTCGCTGGCGAGAGCGAGAGGGGGCACGCGGCGGCTAGAGCGCCGGCGTAGGTTATTGGGCCGCGGCGCTAGCCTGCGGCGTTCGTGAGCGGGTTAGGTGGCGCCGCTCGGGAAAGGTGTTTGTGGTGCCTAGACAGCGCCGCTCGGGAGGGGAATCCCGAGAGAAGCGGCTGCCGATTCAATCGCGGAAGCGATCGGACGGGAGCGGATCGCACCGAGCCCTAGCGTCATCGCGCGCAACGCCGTCTTGGGGTCGATTCCAGATGCAGCGGCGAGGGCGATCGAGTTCGCGCGCGCGGATTTGTTTCTCGTCGGAGTGAGAGCGGAAGCCGTGTCTTGACTCATGGGCGCGACGCTAACCGCGCCTGTTGTCCCAATTGGGACAACGTTGGACCGCCCTGGAGATACTTGGAAACCTTCGTCTTGCTTCATGATTCCAAGCTAGCTCTCCAAAGTGTGCCAATTGGCACAACGTTGGACCGCTCAGCAAATAGTTGTGGAACCGTAGCGGGTCGCAAAAGAGCTGAAAAATCAACGCTTCCTCCCGCGGTCCCGCTTGAAGGGAGGCGCCGCGCTTCGTCAAGAGCAGACGCTGGCGCCGCAGAAAAGGGCGGAAAAATCGAAATGTCACGCCCCCTGTCACGCTCGCACCTTTCAGCCGCGCACGCTGGCGCCGCAGAAAAGGGCGGAAAAATGAAAATGTAACGCCCCCTGTAACGCTCGCGGCTTTCAGCCGCGCACGCTGGCACCGCAGAAAAGGGCGGGATGTCCACCCCCCTGTCCACCCCACGGTCCCCGCGTTTGCGGTCGGCGTGGCCGGGAAGAGCAGCGGACCGCGCACGCTGGCGCCTGAGAAAAAGGCGGCAAAGTGAACGATTCACCCCCAGGTTCACGCCTCACGAAGTGACCGCCTGAGGATCCCCGTTCGCCTCCCGCTGCGTTCGGAACCATTCCGCTCCAAGCGCCTGAATCTTGCGGCTCCGCGCGCACATCTCCGCGTCTGCCTTCGGCAGGGCATCGGCGAACTGGGTTGCGAGCGCCTTGCGGTAGGGCAGTGGGCCGACGCGTAGGGCCTTCCGGTCGGTGCGCGCGAAGCCTGGGGCGAAGCGGTGTTCCTGCAGCGCGTTGATCGCGTGGGAGTACTGCGCGCGGGCCACGAGAAGGCCGCTCGTCTTCCAGACCGCTTCGGTGAAGAGCACGCGAATTTCTCGCCGGATATCGCTCTTGCTGGCGTGCTCATCCCAGCGCATTCGTTGGGAGATCACGGGGATGTCGCCCAGTACGTAAGTCTTGAGAATGACGAGCAAGAACGAGAGGTGCGGATACTTCTCTTCAAGCTCTTCGGAGGCCGATCGAAGGGCAGTGGTCACGCGGTCGGTTTGGTCGGTCGCTACTCTCGTCGGTCTATCGCGCGGCTCGGTGGCTGGAATCGCTCGGGAATGCGGTTTCGGGAAGGTTTTCATGGGGGTCCTTTGCGGCTGTGTTGTCTGCCGGCGTCGCGGGGGAGTCATTCAGGCCGCCTTGCGGGCGGTTCGCTGCGCCCGCGGGGCGGTTTGCGGCACGGCTCCGCGAAGCTCGTTCTTCTTGCGGAACTCTTCGCCCAAGGCGTCAAAGAAGCGGCGGCGCCCCTTCGGCGTGAGCGCCGGGCGAACGACGGCGCCGACGATGGCGACGAAGAGGCCGGGGGCTGCCTTGCGGGCGGTGAGGAGGTCGATCAGCGCGGCGGCGAGCTCCCGGTCAGCCGCTTCGTCGGAGGTGAGCAGGGCGAGGGCGTGGCGACGGAGGGCGGCGCGGGCTTCGAGGATGGCGGTCGGCGTGGTCATGGTTTCTTGCTCCAATGGTTGCAGAGTGCAGATTGTTGGCGCCTCGCTGGCGCCGTTTTGCGAGGGCGGAAGGGGGTAGACGGCGGGCAACACGTCGACGCGTTACGCGGTCATTTCCTGGGTTTTTGGCCGAAAGCGGCCGTTCGCCCGGCGTCGGGCGTTGGCGCCGCTTCTTCAGCGGCTTCGGACGGCAGTCGTTACCCAACGGGTAACAACTGTTTCCGCGGCGGGACCGTCAGCGGAGGCGCTTCGCGACCGCGGCGGCCAGGTGCCGGAACCACGACGCGGCGAGGTCGCGCGGGCGGGTTGAGGGGAGGTCGATCACGCGGCGCCGCCGTGGCTGTCGTTGGCGGGGGCGACGCCGGCGAGGGCGGCGAGAAGGGTGCGCGTCGCTTCGGTGAGCGCGCGGGTCAACGCTTCGCTGCGCTCGGGGGTGTGCACGCCTTCGGCGGCGAGCTGGCGAGCGACGCGACCGACGGCGCGGGCTTCGCGTTCTAGGCGACGTTCAAGGGCGGCAAGGCTCGCCGCTGGGCTCGGCTGGAAGCGGCCCGTGGAAGGGCACCGCGGCGCCGGCGCCGGGGACTGGGAAGGGGGCATCGGGGACCCACCGCGAAGGGGAACCGGCCGGTGATCGCCACCGTGCACTTTTCTTCGCGTGGGCCCATTATGCCTACCTATAAAACGCCGTCAAAGGCTTTTTGCCTACCTGTTAACTTTTCCGAACGAGCGTCAGCAAAAAGTCGGCGACCGGCAGCCCCGCGCGTTCCGCAGCGGTTGTGATTTCCAGGCGTTCGGGCTCGGACACACGCACGACAAGTTGCTTGTCGCGCGGCTCGGTTCCCTTCAGGGGGCGTCCTCGCTTCGCTGCCATGGCGCCGTCATCGGCGAGATCGGGCATGGAGTCCAGAGGATCGGGCGAGCGGCGCGGCATCCTCGGAACCCTGCCACCGACCGCGAGAGGCCGCGAGGGGAAGACCACCGGCGAAAAAGGGGACGGTGGTTTTGTTGGCGCGCGCTCGCCCCGCCGCGACCGGAGGAGCCGCTAGACCGCCCGTGGGTTGCATCGATCCGCCGCGTTGACGGCGGATCCAAC
>DYPH01000249.1 GCA_020720045.1 Sorangium cellulosum
GTTTCGCGAGGACGTGTCGCACTCCGAAAAGGAGATTCCGAGCAGCTACCTAGCCCGGCCCGTCCGAGCGAAGCGAGGGGGACGGACGGGCTGACTGTGACGAGCCCGGCCCGTCCGAGCGAAGCGAGGGGGACGGACGGGCTGACTGTGACGAGCCCCAAGGGGGAAGGGGAGTACCAGGTGCTCCTCGTCGCCAATAAGTTCCAGACCGGCTTCGACCAGCCGCTCCTCTGCGGCATGTACGTCGACAAGCGGCTCGCCGGCATCCAGGCGGTGCAAACCCTCTCCCGCCTCAACCGCGCCCACCCGGGGAAAGACACGACCTAC
This sequence comes from Sorangium cellulosum, assembly GCA_020720045.1. GTDB lineage: Bacteria > Myxococcota_A > Polyangia > Polyangiales > Polyangiaceae > JAAFHJ01. The sequence goes on from DYPH01000249.1 coordinate 328, forward strand.
GTCGTCGATTTCATCAACGAACCCGAGGACGTCCTCGACGCATTCAAGCAGTACTACGAGACGGCGACCCTCGCCGCGACGACCGATCCGAACCTCGTCTTCGACCTGCGCGCCAAGCTCGACAACATGGGGCTCTACGACGACTTCGAGGTCGATCGCGTCGTCGCCGTCGAGACGAACCCGCGCGCCAAGCAGGCCGAACTCCTCGCCGCCATCGAACCGGTCGTCGACCGCCTCCGCCGGCGCTACCTCGCCGCCCGGGAAGCGAAGGAGCTCGCCAACCAGAAGGCCGACGTCCGCGGCCTGAAGGACTCCACCGACGAACTCGAAGCGCTCCACCAGTTCAAGGGGGACCTCGGCGCCTACCTGCGGCTCTACACGTTCCTCTCCCAGATCGTCGATTACGGAAGTACCGCGATTGAGAAGCGAGCGATCTTCTACCGAAGGCTCCTCCCGCTTCTCGAGTTTGACCGCGAGCGCGAGACGATCGACGTCTCCAAGCTGACGCTCACCCACCACGCCCTGAAGGCGCGAGGCACCGCGAACCTCTCCCTAAACACGGGAGAATCGTCGCCCATCCAGCCGCTCACCGAAGCCGGTCGCGGCACCCTCCAAGAGAAGCAGCGCGCCCACCTCGACGAGCTGATTGAGAAGGTCAATAGCCTCTTCGAAGGCGAAGTGACCGAGCAGGACAAGCTGGTCTACGTCAACAACGTCGTCCTAGGGAAGCTGTTGGAGTCACCGATGCTTGCCCAGCAAGCGGCGAACAACAGCCGAGAGCAGTTCAACAAGTCGCCCGACTTGAACGAGGAGCTGATGAACGCCCTCATGGACGCCTTCGACGCCCACAAGACCATGAGCACCCAAGCGCTAAACTCGGAGCTGACCCGAGAAGGCATCTTGGATGTGCTCTTGAATCATTTGAATCTCTGGGAACGGCTACGCGCGAAAGCGGGGTGAAATATGAGCACGAGCCCGGAGCAAGATCCGCTGTTCGACTGCACCGTTCAGCAAGTGATTGACGCCTGCTCAACGCCGAAGACTATCAATGTGCTGGCCCAATCGCTGGAGACGAAAGTCGATTCGAAACAAGGCTCCCCAGACGCCACGTTCAAGAATCACCTTGAGTGGGTTTGCAACGAACTTGTCAAGGGTAGCGTCCTTGCAACGAACCAGAATGGAAAACTAATTAAGGGTGTTGGTCCGCTGGTCGAAGACTATGCCTCGTATTCCGTTCTCCTCTCTGGACGCAATCAGCAATTTACGCCGTTCCGACGTGTATTGATAATAGTCGCAATACCCAGTGAACTTGTTGCTGTTCGAAAGGTTGCACTGAAGTTCGGTGGAGTTATCCTTACGAGAGATCAAGCGGAATTAAAGTATGCAGAGCACGAGGGTGCGTATGAAGTCTCGCGCATGAGCGGCTTCCGCATCGACGTCCTTCCGGCCAGCATGGGGCCGTTTGGGCCGCGAAGTATCGGCGCAACGCTGACTGATTATCTTACAAAAAACGATGGCGTCGAATTGGTGGCACTGGTCGGGACGGCATTCGGAGTGTCAGAAAAGAAGCAACGTGTTGGCGACGTTGTAATTGGAACATCCGTGTTCCTGTACGACCGCCGCAAGGTCGAAGACAAGAAGCGCGGCTTTGAAACCTCCTATTCGCCCAAAGAATCACCCGTTGAACGGGGGCTCAAAATGATTGGATTCCCATTTTTGAGAAGTGGGGAAGAAAGAACAAGAAGAAGATCGGGTGCGTACTCACCGGCGGTGCGATCGTTGAGTCAAAGAAATTTCGTGATTCGTTGCGAAAGAAGGCGAATAAATACCTGAAGGATTCGGGAACTTCACGCAGAGTCGTGGGCGGTGAGATGGAAGCAGCCGGGCTAACGGTGCTCAGCGCTACGGCGCCGCGAGCCTTGTCATGGGTCGTCGTCAAGGCCGTCATGGATTTCGGCACAGCCGCCAGCCGAACGGGAGTACAGCCGGCGCGGCAGACGGCAGCTACGAATGCCGTTGACGCCGTCTTTCGGGTGCTTCGCTTCGCGGTATAGCGATTATACTTCGGGAGAATCATGACCAAGTCGGCAAAAACTCTGCTCGCCCGCCTCACCGCCGGCCCCGTCGATCACCCAATCGCCGCGAAGTGGCGTGAACTGCTTGGCAATGATGGCAAACTGCGCGTCGAGCGTGTCTCAAGTGGGCTATCGCGAGAGACCCTCCTCACCCCTGTCGTTCGGGGTAAGCCGGTGGACGAGCCGACGCTCTGGACGCGCGCCCTCGACGACCGCCTTCGCCAAGATGGCATCGCCGCCGTCGATCGGGAGCAAGAGTCGCAGCGTTTGGCTCAGCTCCTGCGCGATGAATTCTCGCCGATCCTAGCGATCCATTGGGGCCCGGCCTTCGACGCTGGGTTGAAAGCTGCCCTCGCGGATTTTGCATCTGATTTTCCATGTGCGGCTGCCGCCATCGCGAACGTGCCCGCCCCCAAGCCAGCGAAGCTCGCTTCCACTGCCGTGGAACTTGCTCTCGGGAAGGCGCTTGCGGCCACCTCCAAGCTTGCGAAAGAGCCGGATGCAAAACTCGTAGATCGCGCCTTGGTGCTTGTGCTGACGGAGCGCTACCCGGCAGTTCGGGCAGCGCAACGAGATGCGTCCAACGGGACCTATCAGGTCACGAGGCAGATTCGCGACGTCGCTCCGTCGCCATTGCGTCGCACAGCGCCCGGGAAGGCGGCTCCAAAAGCCGCACCTCGCATGGCCCCCGCGGCAGCCGCGAAAGCTACCACTTACATCGTCATAGAGGCTCCGCCACGCGTGGCAGCCGAGAATACTGCCACTTACAAGGTCGCCGGCAAAAAGGCTCCGCCACCGGCGAAGGGGCCTAGGTAGCTGCTCGGAATTGCAATTTACACGGGATGTGATCAAAGCAAT
>DYPH01000120.1 GCA_020720045.1 Sorangium cellulosum
CCTGTACCCGGCGAAGCGAACCCAGCCGCGGATGTCGCTTTCCCGGATCGCGTCCGCGGCCGGCTTCGCAGCCGGTTTGGGAGCGGGGGCGATAGGGGCTGCAGCAGACGCCAGCGCAGAGGCGAGAACGGCCGGCTTCGCGGGGGCCGGTTCGTCCTTCTTGCAGCCGGTGGCGGCCATGAGGGCGAGCGAGGCGAAAGCGAGGGCGCGGAACGAGAAATAGCTGGGCATCGAACACTCCGTGGCGATTTGAACGAACGTCGACGCACACGGCATTTGGTGCAGTTTTCCAAAAGAAGCAGCGAGGGGTTCCGTCGACAATCCGCGGAGAGTCGAGAATTCCAAGGCGCAATGCAAGGGGCGTCTGTCGCAACCACGCGAATCCGCAAAGAACCTCAGCGATTCAGGCGCTGAATTCGTAAATGAGGCGACTCGCCTTCGCCGCTGTTAGCGGATTGTTTCGCGGAGTCCGCTCGGATCGGTCTTCGGCTCGTCGAGGCGGATGCCGCGCGCCATCGTCGCTTCGAGGACGGCGAGGCGCTCCGACAGGGCGGCGACGTCGGCGGCGGGCGCGGTCGTCGTCGCGTGGAGCACGACGCACTCGCGATCGCTGGCCGCCACCAGCGCAACGTGGCCGCGAACGCGCGCTCCGCCAGCACCTCGTGCGTCCATCAATTCGGTCGCCGCGACGATGCGCCCGTCCCAGACGCCGGTCGCCGCTTTGGGCGTCGCCGCGCGCTCGTCGGTCACGACCGTCCACCGTGGCGGCGGTGCGATCCCTTCCCGAAGCGGCGCAAAATCGGCCACCCCGGCCGCGCCGCGCGTAAGCGCCGTTGCCGTACAAAGGTCACGACTCTGGGGAGTTGGCGCCGTCCACCGCAGGAATTCGACGACGGTCGCCGTCCCCTCGTCGGTCGCGTGGAGCTCGGCGAAGGTGTGGTCGTCGATCTTCCAGGCGCCGTCCGGAAAACGGATCGACGCGCGAAAGCGCAGTGAATGGAAGCGCTTCGCGACGATCGCTGCCGGCGGCGATCCTGTCGCGACTGGCGCGGGGGTAGCTGGCGGAGGGACTTCGCCCCCGCCACAGGCAAAAAGCGCCACCCCGAGGAGGGCAGCGCTGCCAAAAGAGACCGAAACCGAGCGTGCCATCAGACCTTGTAGAGCCACTCGGGGTGGCCTTCGTCGGAGCCACGGACGATGTCGAAGAAGCGCGATTGAATCCGCTCCGTGATCGGGCCGCGGTGGCCGGCGCCGACGGTCCGGTTGTCGACTTCGCGAACCGGCGTGATCTCGGCGGCGGTCCCCGTGAGGAAGATTTCGTCGGCGGTCCAAAGCATGTCGCGGGTGATGCGGCACTCCTCGACGACGTACCCGAACTCGCGGGCGATCGTCATTACCGTATCTCGCGTGATTCCTTCGAGAATCGACGAGGCCAAGTCCGGCGTGAGAAGCTTCCCCTTCTTCACCATGAAGAGGTTTTCGCCGGTGCCTTCGCTGACGAACCCGCTCGCGTCGAGCATGATCGCCTCGTCGTAGCCGCCGAACTTCGCCTCGCGCTTGGCGAGGACACTGTTCGTGTACTGGCCGCTCATCTTCGCCTTCGCGAGGGAGATGTTGACGTGGTGGCGGGCAAAGCTCGAGATTTTCGTGCGAATGCCGCTCTTGAGCGCCTCTTCACCGAGGTAGGCACCCCACTTCCAAGCGATGACCGAGGTGCGCGACTCGTTCTGGGGCGCGTAGATCCCCATCGCGCCGTCGCCGACGTAGACCATCGGACGCAAGTAGCCGTCTTCCATGCCGTTTACGCGGAGTAGCTCCGCGCAGGCGACCATCACCTCGTCCCGTGTGAACTTCGGCTCGAGGAGCGCCATCTTGCACGTGTCGAACAGCCGATCGATGTGCTCGCGGAGCCGGAAGATGTACGTCCCCCCGTCTGCCCGCTTGTAGGCGCGGACCCCCTCAAAGGCGGCAACGCCGTAGTGAAGGCTGTGCGTGAGAATGTGGACGCGTGCTTCGTCCCACTCCACGAGCCCGCCATCCATCCAGATCTTCTTGACCTTGTCGACCATGGTTGGCGGGTTCTACCTGCCGCGTTCAAGAAGGAAAAGAAGGGAGCACGTCTCCGCGTCGATTTTGCGTTTGTCGCAAAAGAGACGACGCACTGCGTAGCGACCGCCCGCGAATTTGTGTCGTACGACGTCGCGAGACGGCGGGCCTACTTTGGTCCTGCTTCGGCAGGGCCGTGAAGCGCTTAGAAACGCAGGAGCACGTAGGTCGCGCCGACGCCGCCATCCTCTTCCGTCGCCGTGCAGAACGCGGCGACGTGCTCGGAGGCGGGCCCTTGGGAGAGCCACGCCGCAATTTCACCGCGGAGGACCCCTTTTCCGCCCGGCGAGTGGACCCCTTTTCCGTGGACGACGAGCCCGCAACGATCGTTGCGCCCGCGCAATTTCCCAAGCCAGGCGCCGATCGCCCCCTTTGCCTCCTCGGCCCCCATGCCGTGGAGATCGAGCTTGCTGTCGAGGGGGTAGAGGCCGCGGCGCAGGCGGCGGAGCACCGTTCCGGCGAGGTCGGCGCGGCGCCCCTCGACGCGGACGCCGTCGTCTTCGATCTCAAAGCGTGCCGCCCCGAACGCGAGCGCCCGAAGGTGGGCGTGGGCCTCTTCCGCTTCGAGTTCTTCCTTGGTCTTTCGTGCGATCGAGGCCTGCTCGGGCGTCGCTTTGGGGGCGGTGTCGTTCGTTTTTCCGATGCGCCGCGTGCCGTCGGCAATGGGGGTAACTCCCATCATCAAACGGGCAAACGAAAGATCATCGCCGCCGTCGCTTGGGGCGCGGAAGGCCGCTTTCGTCGCGAGGGGGATGCCGGTCGCTTGCGCTGGGCGTCGCGCCTCGCGCTTTTCGGCTTCCCGGGCTTTTTCCTCCGCCTCAAGCTTGTCTTTGACGCCAGCAAGCTTCGCAAACGGACTCGCCGGATCGACCTTCGGCTTCTTGCTCACGACGCCCCCTCACTCCGGTTGGCCGGGGCGTTTTCGCGGTCGCGGCGGAGGGCACGGAGGGCGTTCCCCACCGACTGAACGCCGGTGAGAATGCCGTCGGCGTAGTGCCAGTCGGGATCTTGCAAATCCGGAAAATCGTGAGGATTCCGGATGTCCTCCGGCGTGAGGCCGGGGCGGAGGCGGCGGGCGAGGTCGAGGACCTTCTTCGCCTGCAGCTCCTCCATATCGGCGAGCATCGATTCGATTTCTGCGAAGGTGATGGTCTCGTTCATGGTCGTCTTCCGATGCCGCGGCCCGTCCGTCGGCGTCGAGCAGCAAAGGTGCTGGCAAAGCGACGCCCGGGGGGCATTCGTAGCTTAGGGGCGAGTCTTGTCGAGAATCGCTCCAAGATCCACCGCTTCGACCTCCGTCAGGAGACCGGCCGCCCTCGCACCGCCACGCTCGGTGTAGCTCGCCACCGCGCAGCCGCGTGCGGGGCAGATGCCGAGGCAGTGGGTGCGTGTCACCCAGACGCTCGCGCCGAGGCCGCGGGCGCGCACCTCCGCTTTGGCCGCAAGGAAGACCTCCTCACCGCGGGCGCCGCAGCCGGCGCCGAGGGGATCGGTCGCCGGTCGGGAATTGGCGCAGACGAAGAGGTGGACCGCCGGCTTGTAGGGGGACTCACGCACGTGAGCCGCGTATCACGGCTTGAGGTCGAGGGAATCGCTTGCGGTTCCGTCGGTGCCCTTCAAGCCGGCCGGCCCGGCGCCGGCCCCAAAGCCGCCCGTTCCGCCGGCGCCGCCACGGCCTGCGGCCCCTTTCGGCGTCGTTTCGGTGACCGTCACGCCGGTCCCCTTGGCGACGCGCGCGCTCGGACCGCCGGCGCCACCGCCGCCGCCGGCACCGCCGCCGCCAAAGCCGCCGGAAGCGCCACGCCCGCCTTTGCCGGAGGAGGTCTGCCCGGCGCCGCCGGTCCCGCCGATGCCGCCTTGCTGGCCGCCGGTCGCGGCACCGCCGGTTCCGCCAGCGCCGCCGGTCCCGCTGGAAATGTCATTGCTTTCGAGCTTTACGGTGCCGGCCGCCACGAAGACGCCGAAGCTCCCGCCGCCGCCGCCGCCGCCTTTGCCGCCGTGGCCCCCTTCGCCGCCGCAGCCGCCAGCGCCGCCGCCGCCCGAGCTCTTCGAATTGCAGACCAAGCTGGTTGCCGTCGCGCCGCCACCGCCACCGCCACCGCCACCGCCGCCCGCTTCGCCGTCCTTGCCGTCGCCGCCCGCAGCCGCCTTGTAGGCGCCGGTCGCGAGAACGCCGACAGCCCCAGCGGCACCCCCTTCGATCGCGTCGGCGCCGTCGAAACCCAGCTTCCCGTCGCCGCCGTCGTCGGCGCTGCCCAGCAAAAGGCACGAGAGCCCGGCGCCGCCGCCGCCGCCGTTGCCGCCGTTGGCCCCGGCCCCCTTGCTGCCCCCTTGGCCGTCGTTGTTGCCGGTGACGCCGTCGCCCCCTTTGCCGCCGGGGACCGGGCAGGCCCCCGCGGGACCGCCCGCGCGCCCCGCGTCGCCGGAGGAGCCGTTGCTGCCGTCGAGGGCATTTGCGTTGAAGACCGCCCCTTTGGCGCCGTCGAGGCCCGGGTGCCCGTCCCCCGCCGTGATCTTGCAGCCGCGGATCTCGAGGCCGGTCCCCGCGACGGCGCGGACGCCGTACACGCTCGCCCCGTCGGCGGTCGTCCCGGCGATGGAGGCCTTGATGGTGAGGCTCTCAAGACGGGTGCGCGTGTCGATGGCGTCGGCGAGGACGGCGGTGCCGGTGTCGGCGTCGAGGACGGTGGCGATGTCGGTCGTGCCGTTCTTCTTGCTGCGCACGAAGCCAGCCGCCGCATTGAAGCCGCCAAAGACGTTCACGCCCGCTTTGAGAGCGATCGCTTCTTTGAAGGTCTCCGCGGCGACGCAGACCGAGCGCCCCTTCTTTTCGGCGGCGGCGAAGTCGATGGCCGCCTGGACCTTCTTGAACGGTTTCGCGGTCGTGCCGTCGGCGCTGTCGACCCCTTTCGCCGCGGAGACGAAGATGCACTGGCCGGCGATGCCGTCGTTCCCGTCGCAGTTGTCGTCGGTGAAATTGACGTCGAACTCGTCGGTGTCCGACTTCTTCACGCAGGGGCCCGCATCGGGGATTGAGCCCCCCCCGTCGCCGCCGTCGCTTGCGGCGCTGTCGGGGGTGCCGGCGTCGGTGGTCGGCTCGTCGTCCGCGACGTCGCCGTTTGCGCAGGCATAGGCGGAAACGGAGACGAGACAGGCGGGGACAAGCAGCGCGAAGAGGCGGTGGCGGAGCATGGCGCCAGCTTACGTGGGATGCCGCGCCGATGCACATTTCCTCGTGCGGAATGCGGTGCGTCAATAGGAGTTTCCCCGGCACGCAATGACGCCGGTCGCGGGCGCCGCGCGAAGATCAACCGCGGCGGAGGATCAACAGCGGCAGTTCGCGGGGGCAGGCGACGCGGAAGGGGAACCAATCGCCGAAGCCGCTCGTCGTGAAGAGCTGGACGCGCTTGGTACGACCGTCGGTGGCACCGGGCACCAGCACCGATTTTGCGTAGGATCCCCAATGGATAGCGCGCCCGGTGACGGCGTCGAGCAGGCTCCGGCCGAACAAACCCCACTGGCCGCCGTGGGTGTGGCCGGAGAGGACGAGGTCGTAGTCGCGCATGCCCTCGACGAGGAACGCCTCCGGTCGGTGGGAGAGGAGCAGCGCAAAGGTGCTTGCCGGCTTGGAAATTCGGCGGAGGGAGGCGGCGATCCCCCGCTGGACCGGCTCGCTCCGGAGCTCCATCGGGTCGTCGACGCCGGCGACGCCGAGCGTGGCACGCCCCCCTTTTCCGCAGGCGATCGTCGTCGCTTCGTCGCGGAGGAGGGTGACGCCGAGGCGCGTCCAGTGGGCCGGGTCGAGGCCGATCCGGCGCAAATACTCGTGGTTCCCGAGGCAGGCAAAGACGCCGGCCGGCGGCGCGAGGGCGGCGATCTTCGGGATCGCCCGATCAAAAAGCGGGCGGTCGTCGACGACGTCGCCGGTGATCACGACGAGATCGGGCTTTTCGGCGGCCGCCTGGGAAAGGGCGGCGTCGAGGTCGTCGAGGCCGAGGCTCACGCCGAGGTGCAGGTCGGAAAACTGAAGGATCGTGAAGCCTTCGAGGGCAGGGTCGAGGTCGGGATAGAAAAGTTCGACGCGACGGAGCTGGGGCGCCCGCTGGCCGGTCGCGATGCCGCCGGCGGCCACTGCGGCGCCGAGGGCGGTCGCCCCCTGGGGGACGGCGCGCAGAAACCGGCGTCGACTCGGATCGGCGGGCTTCTCCTGCTTTGCGCCCGGCTTGACCAGGGCGGCAAGCGTCGCCAGGGCGCGGCCGACGAGCCCAAACAGGCCAGCGAGGAACACGAGCGTCATCGAAAGCCAGGCGGTCGCTCCGGCGACGCGACCGACGCCAACCGCATGAAATCCCTTCGCGATCACGAACGTCACCAGCGCCGCCAGCGGCACAAGCGCCGCGACCGCGACAACCGCCCCCTTCCGTCGCGGCTGCGCGAAGGGGGGCAGCGCGACGGCGAGGAGCGACAGGGCGATGACGTCGAGGAGCAGCAGAAACCCGACCGGGAACGACGGCATCATCGCGAGCGCCGCCTCCGGAGGTAGGTCTCCAGGGCGACGACGCAGAGGGCGTGGGTGAACTCCCCCTGGTCGAGGAGGGCCGGGAGATCGGCGACCGGGATGAGGACGACCTCGAGCTCCTCCAAGGGATCGTCGGGGTTCTGGCGAAGCGCTTCGCCGCGTCCGTCCGCGAAGCGGGAGACGGCGCGGCGTTCAAGACGGACCCCTTCGGCCAAATAGGTATAAATCGTGTTCCCTTGGAGGGCCGGGTTCGGCGCGAGGGCGGTCAGGAGCGTCGCCCCGTGGGGCGCTTCGTAGCCGGCCTCTTCGGCGAGCTCGCGGAGGGCGGCCGTTTCGGGCGCTTCGCCGGGATCGATCATGCCGCCGGGGATTTCGAGGCTCAACTGGCGCGTGCCGAAGCGGTGCTGCCAAACGAAGACCACGCAGTCGTCTTCGGTGACGGCGAGCGTGTTGCACCAGTCGGGGCACTGGAAGACGAAGACGGAGCCGCGGGAGTTGCCGCGTGCATCTTCAATGAATTCCTCGGAAGTACGGAAGACCCGGTAGTCGCCGACGGGGCGGCTCTCCCGGTGGACGAAGGGGGTCAGCGCTTTCGGACGCAAAGGCACCCGCCATCCATAGTGCCGTCTGGGTTTGGTTGCGCATTTACCTGTGCCCGAGCTGCTACAGTCGTGCGCGCCGTTTCCTCACCGCCTTCGGCGGTTCCGGGCGGACGCGCAGCTGGCCATTTCCGGCAGATCCGCGTACGCACGCCGGGACCGTGGGCAAGCCAGACAAAAGCGAAAAAGCGATGGCCATTCAGCCGATCGTCCGGAGTCGGAGGGCTTCGTTTGATTACGAGCTCACCGAGCGCTTTGAGTGCGGGATCGTGCTCGTCGGCAGCGAGGTGAAGTCGCTCCGCGAGGGGAAGGTCGAACTCGTCGACGCGTGGGCCGGTATTGAGGGGCGCGAGCTCTGGCTCAAGCAGCTCCAGATCGCCCCCTTCGTCCAAGCGACCGCCTACCCCCACGAGCCGCGTCGCGCGCGGAAGCTCCTCGTTCATCGCAACGAAATCGAGAAGATCCAGAAGCTCCTCGATCGCGGCGGCTTCACGCTCGTGCCGCTTGCGCTCTACTTCAAAGAGGGGCGCGTGAAGGTCGAACTGGCGCTCGGCAAGGGCAAGAAGACCGTCGACAAGCGCCACGTTCTCGCCGAAAAGACCGCCTCACGGGAAGCCCGCTCCGAGATGGAACGGGCGCGCAAAGAGGGACGATGACCACGAATTCTCCGACGGAAGTGACGCAGACCGCGGGCGAAATGCCCCTTCGATGGACGCGAGGCGGCGAAGCGTCGCTGCTCGCCATGGACGAAAAGACGGTCACCTTCCTTTCGACGGTCCCCCATCCGCCGGGGGCGCGCGTCGAAGGGATCATCGTCGCCGGCGAGGTGCCGTTGAGGTTCAAGAGCCACGGTTCGCGGCGCCGGGAAGACGGCCTCTTCGTCATCCTCGGCCGCCCCGTCGACCAGACCCGCGAGCACCGAGAAGCGCTCCGAGCCACGCTCCCCACCACCGGCTGACCGCTTCGGAAATGCGCGCAAGGTCTGCTTTTATTGGAGCTTGCGCGTTGGGGGCGATGCTCGCCTCGGTCCCCCGCGAATGCCGAGCCGAGCCGACGCCCCTGGTTTGGCATGCGCCCCAGCGCGTCCTCGCCCGCGAGGCGATCGCGACGAACGCGAGGTTTGGTACGGGTGGCAGCTGCGCGTCCGCCCGGAACCGCCGCGCACTCACGCGCTTTGGATCGCCGATGGCGCGACGCTCGCGGTCGCCACGACCGTCGGGCTCCGGACGAAAAACGTTGGCGACGGCCTTGCTGTCGCGGCGCTTGGATTCCTCGGGCCGCCGGTCCTGATTCACGCGCTCAACGATCCCGACGTGGGAATCCCCGCTACCTGACGACGCGCTGGGGCGGTGCGGCGGTCGGAGCCCTCGTTCCCCTTTGCCTCGCCGTCGCTGACCCGGCCGCCGTCGACCTCAAGGCCTGGCACGTCGGGCTCGGGGCGGGGCTCGGCGCCCTTGTCGGAACGGGGGTCGACATCGCGCTCGCCACAAAGACCCAAACGGTCACGATCGGCGCTCGACCCCTACGATTCGCGGTGGCCCCCTTCGGGCTCGGCATCCGTGTGGCAGGCGCGTTTTGACCGAAAGCGTGGGGTGGAAGCGTTTTGGGTGAAAAATTTCGCGGAAACCGTGCCCGGAAGGGGTTTTGGGTGAAAAATCTCGCCGAAAGCGGTGGGGTAGAAGCGTTTTGGGTGAAAAATCTCACCGAAAGCGGTGGGGTAGAAGCGTTTTGGGTGAAAAATCTCACCGAAAGCGGTGGGGTAGAAGCGTTTTGGGTGAAAAATCTCACCGAAAGCGTGGGGTAGAAGCGTTTTGGGTGAAAAATTTCACGGAAACCGTGCCCGGAAGGGGGTTCGGGTGAAAAATTTCACGGAAACCGTGCCCGGAAGGGGCATTTTGCGATCGCGAATCGCGAAAACCGTGCCCGGAAGGGGGTTCGGGTGAAAAATCTCACCGAAACCCATGGTCGGAAGCGTTTTCTGCGATCGGGGATCGCGGAGAGGCGTGGTCGGAAGCGTTTTCTGCGATCGCGAAGCGCTTGTGATCCCAGCTCTAGCGCTCGGGAACCTCGATGTGTATCGTCGCCCCCTCAATCGGTTGGAGGAGGCTTGATGATGAATAGCTATGAGAAGTACCGGAACGTTTTTGGGAGCTTTGCCCACTTGAGCGACGACGCTCCCTGGACCGAGGGGGTCGCCGGCCTCGTCGAGTGGATCCTGTGGGAACCGCGCACGATCCTTGGCGTTTCGAAGGCCGCCTACTGGAAAAAGATCGTCGCGTGGGCTTCGGAGCCGGAGGTCGCTGTCCTTCCGATGGATGCCAAGGTCGCCTACATCGAAAAGAAGCTCGCGGCGGAGGTTTCCGCCAACGAGGCCCAGGATCGGTACGCGGCGACGCACACGCATATTGTCGGTCCGCGCGAGGCGCTTCGTCGAGCCAAGTTCTTCTCCGAGGACTACCTCAATAAGGAATTCGACATCTTCTGGAACCTCGCGAGCGACCGGTTCCTCGATGCCTTCTACGGAAAGTTCACCACGATTGCTGGTGGCGGTTCCTGGACGTCCCGCGGCAATGGGGGGCTCGTTCAGAACAGCGTCGAACTCCGCACGATGCAGGCGGACAACCTCAGTTACAGCCGCCACGAAAAGCTTCTTGTCGCGAATGAGCTGAAGCTCGGCGCCGCGAAGAACGCCGATCAGATGCTCAAGTATGCGCATTTGCATCTCGAACTGAAGAAGCGAGGCTTCATCGAGTCCAACGACCGACACCTCCTCCTCTTCATCGCGCCGAGCGTGACCGCCGATGCCTGGGGCGCCCAGCTCGATGCCGAGATTCGCCACTGCGAGAAGGACAAGAAGCTTGAGTATCTCCTCGCCGAGGACGTGCTCGCCGCAGCGCGCGCAACGACCTACGCGTCGGTCTCCTGGACGGAACTCGCCGATTTCTGCGACGCGTTCGCCGCCGAGCTCACCGCCGCCGCGCAGACGGAACAGAAGCTTCTTCGAGGGTTTGCGAGCACCGTCCGCCAGAAGAGCGGGGTTTCCCGATGAGCGTCGAGAAGTTTGGGGACTGGACGGAACTCGCTGCCCCTCCCGGCTACCCCGACGCGTTTGCCGGCCCCTGGCGGGCCTGGTCTTTTGGACGAGACCTTCGCCTGGAGGAGGGGGAACCGTGGATCCCGCCGGAGCGGGTCTCCACGGCCGGCATCAAAGAAGAGGGGATCGAGACGCTCGTATTCCTGAATCTGGCGACCATTTTCCCCGATTGGCACCTGCGCGCCGGACCGAAAGATCCGTTCGCGTGGGCGGGCGCAGACATTGTCGCAAGCGATCCGGTCGGGACCGCTCATCTGTTTGAGGTGAAGTATGGAGCGTCGGAGGAGAACGTCGTCGATCAGGCGCTCGCCTACGCGGTTGGGCTTCTCCGCGAACCGCGGCTTCAATGGTTTGACCAGCAGCCGCGTGAGCAGCGAGAACTCATTGTCGCGTCCCGGGTCGCCGGCTTTTGGCTGAACTCGCGCTCGGACAAGTGGAAGCATTCCGACGAGCATTCGCGGACGGAACGCCTTCGCCATGCCCTCAAGAGCAACGTCGCCGCGTTGGCGCAGGTCTCCGCCCAGCGAGACGCCGGATCGGAGAACGTGGTTGTTGAGAACTCCGCGTTTGAGGTGCTGCTCGCCGACGCGCGGCTACGCGTCCTGGCGATGGAGCCTTCGGCGACCCATGCCGAGCTTGATGCACGCAGCTCCGGCGGCGCGACCGGCCTCCACCTGCACCTCGTGATCCCCTCGTGGACGTCGATTTCGGCGGGGCAGCTCCATGCCCTCGCCCGTCTGAAGTTTCGCGGACTTCAGGTCTCGCTTTGGGAGGTCGCCTGTCAGAAGAGGGGGCCTTTCGCGGGGACGTTTGCGATCCGCGAGGTCTGGGTCCGTCCCGCCCCCGAAAAGGGGGCAAAAAAGACAACGCTCCTTCCGTCCTCGCCGCTGGCGCCCCTGCTTTCTCAAGCAGCTCTCGCCGCCGGAACGCGCCCGGAACGCCGCTGGGAGTTCGCCCGGGGGAACGCAAAAATTGGTGCCGAGTGGCACGGCGCCACCGTCCCCGAACTGAAGGTGGAACTTCGCGGAACGCGCGTCCGTGTACGAGTCAAGACGGTCGCCCCCGAAGGTTGGCGGTCGTTTGACGCCGGCGCCCGCGCGCTCGAGGGGCGAAAGCAGGTCGTTACGCGTTGGCTCCAGGCGGCCGCCCCTGCGCCCGCAGACGTTGCCTTAGCTGCGGGCCTCGACAAGCCCGTTCAGAGGGCGGGCAAGAAGGTGTCGTGGACGACGACCGATCGGGATACCGGCCTCGCGCTTTCCGTTCATCGTTACCCGGCGCTGGTCTGGGGCGAAGTGAGCTGGGAGCACGATGTCCAATCGTCGGGACGGATGCTCGCGAGGCTCATCCGCGTCCTTGAGGAGGTGTCGTCACGCGTCCCGGAGGCGTTCTCCGAGGACCTCTGACGCATACCGCCGGCCGGTCCGGGACGAACTTGGAGGAACCTCGGTCTCTGAGTACAGGGACCGGATGCTCCGGGAACTCTCTTTTCGAAACGCCGGCCCGTCGCGGGCGCTCACGGTCGGGCCGCTTGCTCCGCGGTTCAACTTGATCACGGGAGACAACGGCCTGGGGAAGAGCTTCCTCCTCGACGCAGCGTGGTGGGCGCTAACGCGCACCTGGCACGAACACCCGATCGCACCGACCGGGGATGACGCCGAGCTCGGATTCTCCTTCGATGGCGACAAAAGGCCGGTCGTCGAAAAGGCGCGCTGGGACGTGCGCGGGCAGCAGTGGCGGCGCAAAGCGGGGCGCCCGCCGAATCCGGGGCTCGTGATCTATGCGCGGGTCGACGGATCGTTCTCCGTCTGGGACCCAGCGCGGAACTACCGCCTCTACAAGCGGACCGATGGCGGGGACGCCGAGTCGCCCGCATCCTACCAATTTCGTTCGTCTTCGGCGGTTTTCGAAGGGCTTCGTCGACGGGTCTCCGAAAGCGGTGTCGACCGGGAAGAGACGCTCTGCCAAGGGCTTATCGACGACTGGGTCCGTTGGCAGCATCAAAATGCCGCAGAATTCAAACTCCTAACCCAGCTCCTCGCCCATCTTGGACCGGAAGGGGAGTCGTTGACGCCGGGGGCGCCCATTCGCCCTTCCCTCGACGATGTACGTGAAATTCCAACGATTCGAATGCCCTACGGCCAGGATGTCCCGATCACGTACGCCCCCGCCGGCGTTCGCCGGATGTCCCAGCTCGCCTACCTGCTGGCGTGGTCGCTCTCCCAGCATCGCCAGGAGGCGAAGCGGATTCAGCAGCCGCTCGCGCACCAGATCATCGTCCTCCTTGACGAACCGGAGACCCACCTCCATCCGCGCTGGCAGCGGACGGTACTCCCCAGTCTCGCGTCGGCGATTGAGACGTGGCTGGAAGGGCAGAAGACCGAGGTTCAATTTCTGGTCGCGACCCACTCCCCGCTCGTCCTCGTTTCCATGGAACCAGGCTTTGATCGCGAGCGCGACGCCCTCTGGAAGCTTGAACTTGTTCTCCGATCTGGCACTTCGCCGGGCGGAGAACAACTCGTCACCGGGGATGATGGGCGAGTCGATGTCGCCATTGAGCGAGATCGTTGGGAACCGCGCGGAGACGCGCAACGCTGGCTCCTTTCGGACGTCTTCGCGATGAATGCCACGACCGCCCCCGAAGTTGAGCGCGTCCTCGCAGCGGCCAATCGGCTGTTGACGACGGAGACGCCGGACGCCCAGGAGATTGAAAAGGTCGGCGAACAGTTGCGACGACTCCTGCCGGGAATGGACCCATTTCTCTTTCGATGGAGCGCCCTCCTCGAACGAAAAAAAGGGGATGTTCGATGATCCGCGTCACCCCGCAACCGGAGCCTAGCAGCTTCGATGGGAAGGTGCGAAAACCAGGCTTTTACGCGCTTTTGGAGCAAATTGGTTCCCCGGCGGCCCCCAAGCGGCGCGGGCCCAAGCGGAGAATCTACCCCTGTCTAGCTGCGATCCCGTCGAGCAAACTCAAGCCGACGTGGACCGAATGCCTGCCGGAACTTCGGGGGGCGTACGACGAGATTTGCGCGTACCTGGGGCTACGGATTCAACCGCACACCGGCGGCGCGACCGTCGATCATTTTCTGCCGAAGTCCAAGTACCGCCGACACGCGTACGAGTGGTCCAACTTTCGGCTCGCGGCGCGCCCCATCAACACGAAGAAGGGGGAACATCAGGTCCTCGACCCGTTTCACGTCGACCCTGCACACTTCGAGTTTCAGTTCTCCAACGGACGTCTTGTACCATCGCTGAAGTTCCCAAAAGATGTTCAGGATGCGACAGCAACGGCCATCGCAGTTCTCGATCTAAATGCACCGACGTACATGGCGACGCGGCTGCAAGGCGTCGACGACTTTCTCCACAAACGGGTAGACCGTTCGGTGTTGGAGCGCGAGTACCCGATCGTCGCCCACCACCTCGCGCGCGGCGGCTACCTGTAGAAACGCTCCAAAACTACCGCTTAAACCGCCGGTGGAGGACCGCGCCGGCGGCTAGACCGAGGACGACGAGGGCGACCGAACTCCCTCGGGCCGGGAGCCCGAGGACGTTGGCGGCGCCGAGGAGGCTCGCGGCGTGGGCCCGCGGCGAGAAGAACTGAAGGAGCGGGAGGCCGCCGAAGAAGAGGTCGACGATGAAGAGCGCGAAGGCCGGCTTCCCCTTGCGGAAGCTGGCTGCGGCGCCGAAAAGCGCAAGATAGACGACCGCTTCTAGCGCAAGGAGGCCGGTGGCGAAGAGGGCATCCCCGGTCGGTGCCGGGTCGTCGGCGCCGTGAAATCGGAGGGCGAGCAGTGCCCCGAGGATCGCAAGCGGCGCGGCCGTTGCGGCGGCGAGGGCGGCGAGCTGGGCGCCGGCGGCGGTCCGTTTGGAGACGCCCAGCGGAACCCAACGTTGGGCCTGCTCGTCGAGGTCGGCGAGGTGGGTGCGGAAGGCGGCAAACACCACGACCGGCACCGCAATTCGCCCCAGAAGGACGAGCGGAACGGTCGCCCCCGTCGGGCCCGCTTGGCGGGTCAGCGCTGCGAAAAAGAACCAGGGGACGACGGCGAACAGCGTCCGCGGCGACCGCAGGAGCGTCGCGAGCGTCGCCCGAAAAGGGTTCGGCGCGGCGCCAAGTTGCGGGGAAACCGTCGGCACCGCTTCGACCGGTTCGACCGCGGCGACGGGGGCTACCGGCTCTTCGGTCAGAGGCGCTTCGACCGCGGGTGTTTCGAGGGGCGCTTCTGTGGGCGCTTCCAGCGGCTTTTCCCCGGTCTCTTCGGGAGGTTCGACCGGTTGCGTGGTGGGGAGCACCGCTTGCACGGCGGCACGGAGAAGGAGCGGTGCGCTCAGCGGCGAGACGCCGGCGTCCTCGCAGGCTTTCCGCCAGGGGGCGACGATTTCGGGAGCGATCACGCCACGATCGTCGACGATGGCGATGGCGGCGCCGAGCGCGTCGAGGGCGGTGATCGACGGGTCGATGACGAGGACGGTCGCCCCCCGGGCGGCGGCTCCGGCGAAGAGGTCACGGAGCGCGTGCCGGAGGGGGCGCGGGAGGTCGTCGAGGGGGCCGGCGACGATGACGTGGGCGGGGGAGGCCTGCGCAACCGCTAGCAATACCGCGAGAATTCGGCGGAGGGGGAGCGGCGCCTCGTCGGCGATTTTGGCGGTCGTCGGCGGCACGAAGGCGGTGAGCGTCGTCGGGAGCGTCGCCACGACCGCAGCGAGCGGGAGCGCCGGCGGGAAGCGCGGATCGTCGACGATCGGCAAGACGGCCGTCCCCGCGCTCCAACTCCGTCCGTCGGCGAAGGCGTCGAGCAGGGGGCGAGCGGCGTCGTCGGCGACCGGAACCAGGCCCCACAGGCGCCCGCGCGTCGCGAGAGACGGGCCCGAATCCAGAGCGACCCGGTAGGGGCCGATCGGCCGCTTACCGACGTAAATCCGGGCCGTTTCGAGGGTCTTCATCGCGAAGCTCCGCCTCGTGCGCCGCTTTCGGCGGTGCGGAAGTAGGCGACGGCGAGCGAGGCGGCGGTGAGCCCGGCGACGACGACGATCGCCACCAGGCTCTCGACGGGGCGCCCCCCTTGCGGACCGAAAAATTGGGTCGTCGCGCGCAGGAGCGTCGGCACCGTCGTGATGCGCTGGAGGGCCTGGATGCCGCCAAAGGCCTGGGTCGCTACGGCGTCAAGGATAAGAATTCCCAGAAGAATCGTGAAGCCGGCCCCCCGCGGTTGCGTGCTTGCGCCGGCCGGGCGCCCTTTGGGGAGCGCGCCGGTGAGCGCGAAGGAGAACGGTGCGAGGAAGACTCCGAACACGACGGCATGCACCAAACCGGCGAAAAAGCTCGCAAAGGCGCCGAGATGCTGGCCGGAGGGGGCGAGGATCACCGAGAGCAGGCCGACCGGCACGACGGCGATGGCGACGACGCCGGCAAGCACCGCCGCGAGGGCGCCGATCCGTGCCAGGAGCCAGCGGCGACGGGTGATTCCGCGGCTCGCGAGGAGCGCCAGGTAGCCTTCGCGGTCGTCATCGGCGAGGGCGCGCGGGGCGACCGCCACCGCCACGATCGGCGCGAGGAACCAGGCGAAGAGCATGCTCGCAAGGAAGGGGGCGTAACTTAGCGCCTCGCCGCTCTCGCGGAGCCCGGGGACGAAGAGCGCCGCGACGAGCCCCCCAAGAATCACGAGGACCATGGACACTTTCGCCGTCCACGGGGCGACGGTGCGCTGGAGAGCGACGCGCACGAGACGCGGAGATGCGGGGTCCGTCCGTTCGCGAACGCCGTCGAAATTGCTGGCAACGGCGTCGCGGGAGACGGCGGGCTCACTTCCACGAGGGCCTGAACCGGCGCTTGGCGGCGCGGTTTCGGTCTCTTTGTTCGGAATTTCGCCCTGCACGACGGCGGCGACTATACCCACAGCCGATGCTTCCCGACGCGCTTTCGCGCCTTTTTCGACAGCTGCTCGCGCGCTGGCAAGACGCTCGCCGTCGGGCGGCCGCGGAAGCGCGTCGTGCGCAGGCGAATCGGGAGCGTTTTCATAAGCTTCGTGGCGTCGCTCGCCCCTTCCGTGTGCCGACGGCCGACCGCCTCCGTTGGATCGGTTCCGCGCTCCTGACGGCGGCATTTCTCCCGTTCCTGTTTCGCGCCGCCGACGATCGTCCGCGCATGCTGCTGGCGGCGACTGGTGCTGTCGGGTTTCTCCTTCGCGCGTTTTCCGTGCAGTCGGCCGCCCTCGGGAATGACCGCCGGGACGCCGGGCGCGACGATCTCGGCCGCGCCTTCTTGACGCTCGCCGCCGGCACCGATGGCGATCGCGCCGCTTCTGTCGCCGCGCTGTTAATCGGCGCCGCCCTCTTTGTCGATCGCTCGCTCGCCTCCCTCGCCGCGATGCCGACCGGCACCGGCCTCGGCGCTGCGCCGCGCGCCCCCGACTACGTCCGCGTCAGTCGCAGCGTGCAACGAGTGCTTGGAATTGCTGCAGTTTTGGTTCCGGCGGGCCTCGGCTTTTGGCACGTGCGCTACGGGGTGGCGACGCCGCTCGCCGGCCCCCTCGATCTCCTCCTCGTCGGCGTCCTCGCCCTTGTCGCGTACTGCCTCACCGATGCCCGCGAAGCGCGCCGCCTGGAGCTCGGCGCGGCCGCCCGTCTCGGCTGGGCGCTCGTCTACCTGGCGAGCTTCGTTACCCTTTCGATCTTCCTGCGTATTCTGAACATCGCTCCGCTCCGCCCCGGCCTCCTCCTCGCCGCCGTCGCGACGACGATCGTCACCGGTCCGCTTCTGCGCGCCGTCGACCCGGTGGCGCCGATCCGTATCGCCCGTCGCGTATTTGTTGTTGCGGCGACAGCACTTCCGCTTGTTGCCATCGGCGTCTTTGCCGGCGGCGCGCGCACGGAGACCTTCCGGAGTGGAGCGGTCTTCCTCGCAACGGGGCTCTGCCTGTTCGTCGGCCTGTTCGTCGGGTACCTGGAGGCGCCGCTGCTTCCGGCAACCGGTCGACTTCTTTCCCAAATCGGGCGCGCTCGCGACGTCCTTGCCGCCGTCCCCGACCCGGAAGCGCTGGAAAAGGGGCTCTTCGCGCTCCGCGATCCCCGGTTCCCGGGACGTGCGCCGACGGCGGGGCCCGCCTGGTTGGCGACCGACCCGGCGCGGCGCATCGTTGTCGACGGGGCCGGCTATCCACGCACCCTCGAGAGCCACCTCCCTGGGGAAATTCTTGCGCTCGCAGCGACGCAACCGTTCGGAATTCTTCGGGTAGAGGTCCTCGAAGCCCTCGAAGTCAAACGGGCCGATCTCCGCGCGACGCTCGCGCGCTTCCGCGAGGAGGATCTCTTTTGCGTCGTGGCGGTCACCCGCGACGGGCTCCTCCGCGGCGCCCTCGTGGTGCCTCGCGGGGAGCGCTACGCGTTTCTGGACGTCGAGGAGGCGATCGCCCTTCGTACACTGGTTGATTTGTTCGCGGAAACGGCCGCACGGCGTGACGAAAAGCTCGCCGCGGCGGCCCGGGAGCGGGCGCTGGTGAGCGATCGGGATGGCCGCGTGGAGGAGGTGTTGCGCCTCGAGCACGACGCCGTCCTCGCCTCGCGGCGCCACCGCCTTGCGACGGAGCGCCTCGCGCGGGCGGTCGGCGGCGCCGATGGGGCACCGTCCACAAGCGCCGCGAACAGCCGCCAGCCGGGCTTTTACGGCACCGCGGCACGCGAGGCGGCGGAGCGACTTTCCCGGCGATTTGGAGCATTTGCGCCGGCCTGGGTCGTTACGCCCCCCGGCGTCGACCCGCTCCCGTTCTTTGCGCGCGCACACCTCGGGAGCCCGCTCGCCGATGGCCCCTTCGTCGTCGTCGACGGTGGCGAGCCCCGCGATCGCGATCTCGCCCGTTGGCAGGATCCGGTCCGTTCGCCGCTCGCCGCCGCCGCGAATGGGCTGCTCGTCGTCCTCGACGCGTTGGCGCTTCCGCCAGCGATTTCCCAGCTGATCGGAGAAGCGATCGCCGCCCGCCGCCCCCCCTGGGACGACGCCGTCCCCCTCCAGACGGTCCTCGCCGTCGCGACCGTCGCGCCGCCGGACGGCGAAACCCAGAGCGCCTTCGCCGGCCGCCTCCTCGACGCCGCGCGAGCCCCGATCGTGCTCCCACGCCTTCGGGAACGCCCCGAAGATCTCCGCTTTTTGATCACCGAAGCGCTCGCCCGCCAGGCGCTCCGCGTCCGCGGCAACGTGATGGGCCTCGACGACCGCGCCTTTGCGATTCTCGTCGAGCACCCCTTCCACGACGACGACGTCGAGCTCCACGCCCTCGTCGCGCGCTGGGTGCGAACGGTGGTCGGCGATGTGGTCCGCCGGGAAGACGTCCTCGCCGCCCTCGGAAACGGGCCTCCACCGACCGTAGCCCCGGAACGACCGCTCCCCGATCGCCCCGCCCGACGCCGCCGCGCCCGCTAGCCGCCGCCGCTACCAACCCTCGATGTGGAGCGGAGGCACTTCAACCACCAACATCGCGGGGGCGCCTTGGGCATCGCGGCCGAGGGACATCGCGAAACTCCCATCGCCCCCCACGGAAAAATAGGCAGCGATCGCGCCGCTCGGGAGCGCAATTGCCGCGGGGAGATCCGCGTCGTCGACCTTGTCCCAAAGCCACATTTCATCCTCAATGGCGTTCGCTTCGGCGAGCCCTTCCTCGGAAAAAAAGGCAGCATTTCCGCCGTCACTCACCAGTTCGCCGAAGGGCTCCCATTCGACGACGGGTTCGCGTGATAGCCGCGCGATCACGAAGTTCGGGACGTCGAAGCACTCCACGTCGGCCGCCGAAACTGCGATTCGAGCCTGCGCAAACGTACCGCCGCCATCGGCAACCACGAGGGCTGCTGAGGCGCCCCCTTCGATCTTCAGCGTGGCAAACGGCTCGGCCGTGGCAAGGTCCGGAAGTTCCATGGCTGGGCCCTTACCGCATCCAAACGATGTGTAGACGCAGAGCCTAGGTAGCTGCTCGGAATCTCCTTTTCGGAGTGCGACACGTCCTCGCG
>DYPH01000250.1 GCA_020720045.1 Sorangium cellulosum
CGGCCTACGGAGCAAGAGTTTGGATAGGTGTCGAAGCCTGGAAGGGCTTGCGAGGCACGGATCGGGCAGGGCAGAGCCTTGAACGTCGGTGTGGCGGCAACGTGCAAGCCGAGCGTGCGTACCGCCGTCGGCGAAATCGAAGCTCGATACGCATACTCATGATATGCCGGTGTCCGACGCCGAAGGCGCAAGAGACAGAAATACCTACGAAGTGCCTCCAGAAGACCATTCGATGAGCACTTACACCCTGCCGTTGATGCGGAAGCGCGTCCTGGTATCAGGGGCAGCTCTGGACCAGCGCGAGCGCTTGTTGCGAGTCAGCGACGAGTGGCGCTCCGCGCACGGAACGACGCGATGGCTATCGACGCTCTAAATGCGATCTGTCCGTATTATACGATGTATCCGCTCGACTTCCCGCTGCGCGTCCTCACCGAGTACGGCACCGAAGGCGACTGGGTTATCGATCCGTTCTGTGGCCGAGGCACCACGAACTTCGCAGCCCGGCTTCGCAAAATGCCCTCGGTCGGAGTCGACAGTAGCCCGGTCGCGGCGGCGCTCGCCCAGGCGAAACTCGCGTCCGCTAAGCCCGGCCGAATACTGGCGAGCGCCAAGGCCATCCTGAACGGGGCGAAGGAACCGGCTTCGGTTCCAACGGGCGAATTTTGGCGGCTCGCTTTTCACGAGCACACCCTCGTCCAGCTTTGTCAGCTTCGGGAGGCACTGCTCGCCGATTGCTCTTCGCACACGCGTATTCTGCTTCGAGCCATCGTTCTTGGGGCTCTCCACGGACCGCGTCCGAAGGGCACGCCGTCGTATTTTTCGAACCAGTCGCCACGAACGTTTGCCCCGAAGCCGAACTACGCGGTGAAGTTCTGGACAGCACGGGATATGCACCCGGTGAACGTCGACGTCCTGTCGATTATCAAGACGCGGGCCGAGCGCTACCTTCGGGAGCCGCCGCCCGATGTTGACGGCAAGGTCCTTCTTGGCGACAGCCGAGTGGCAGACACGTTCAACGATCTGCCCAAGGCACGCTTCGTGGTCACATCGCCGCCGTATTTCGGCATGCGCACCTACCTACCGGACCAGTGGCTTCGGCTCTGGTTCCTCGGCGGGCCAGACTACGTCGAGTACGGCCAGCCGGAAGGGCAGCTCCAGCACTCTGGCGCCGATCACTTCGCCGCAGAGATGCGGCGTGTCTGGAAGAACGTCGCCAACCACACGACGAGCGACGCCCAGCTGGTCATCCGTTACGGAGGCATCCATGACCGGGACGCGGTGCCGATGGACGTGCTCGGGAAATCGCTCGCAGACTCAGGCTGGACGATGACGAGCGCGATGGCAGTGCCCGACTCAAGTCCTGCCCGTCGCCAGGTTGTTCAATTCGGAGCAAACCCGAAGAAGGCGATCACCGAGTACGATGTCTATTGCCATCATGCGTAAGGGAGAGAGCCAGTGACGAAGGGCAACCATAAGAAGCCGGCCGACGGTGCGAAGACGAAGCAAGAAGCGGCGAGCCACCTCCTGAAGTTCGAGGAGGACTTGTTCGTCGCTGAAGTAGACAAGCCCAAGGCTTCAGATGAGGAGCTGAACAGCCGCTACGTAAAAGGTGAGATCCGGATCGTCACGGAGCAGGCGCGATATCCACTCGCAGGGATCCTCGAGATGCTCAAGGCAGAGAGCGACGGCGAAGGAGGCCAGAGGGAACGCCACTACAAGCTCGACCCTGAGTACCAGCGCCGGCATCGATGGAGCGTCGAGAGGAAGTCGCGGCTTATCGAGTCATTTTTAATGAACGTGCCGGTGCCGCCGGTTTTTCTCTACGAGCGCGACCTGGCTCGCTTCGAGGTTATGGACGGGCGGCAGCGCCTGAGCGCGCTGAGCGACTTCTATGCGGGCGAATTCGCACTGACTGGGCTGCAGTATTGGTCGGACCTGGACGGCCGAAGATACTCGCAGCTTCCGTTGAAGGTCCGCGCAGGGATCGATAGGCGTTACATCTCCTCGATCATCCTCCTCAAGGAGACTGCGGCCGACGAGGAGCAGGCCGCCATGCTGAAGAAGATGGTGTTCGAGCGCCTTAACTCCGGAGGCGTGAAGCTTGGCAGCCAGGAGACGCGCAACGCTGTCTACGACGGCCCGTTGAATAAACTGTGCCTCGAACTGTCGACTAACGAGAAGTTCAGGCGAATGTGGGGCATCCCTGTCGATCCGAACCCGGAAGAGAAGGATGCCGACGAAGATGTGGAGGACGGAGCCGACGAGTCGACGACGACGGGCCTGAACATGTTCAGGAAGATGGAGGACGTGGAACTAGTGTTGCGGTTCTTCGCCTACCGCAAGATCGGCGAATTCAAAGCGGGGCTGAATAAGATATCCGACTTTCTCGATCGCTTCATTGTCGCTGGTAACAAATTCCCCGAGCGCGGACTCGCCGAGTACCGCTCTATGTTCGTCGGTACCGTCGACTTCCTCTGGAATGTGCTGGAGGGCGACGCGTTTACCGTGCTTAGCCCTGCGAAGAAGCGACCGACCAAGATCGCATACGACCCGCTCATGTTCGTGGCTAGCAGCCCAAACGTAGTACCACACCGGACTGAGCTACTTGCGCAAAAGGCTGTGCTCCGAGCGGAACTTCAGTCGATGTACGAAATGAACCACGCGCTCTTTTCCGGGCGTCGTACGAACTTCGTCGACACGCAGAACCGGAACCGTTGTGTCGCCGAGGCCTTTGCCTCGGCGATCGCAAAGGCGAAGAAGTGATCGCGACGGAGACCACCAGTGCGTTCCACGTTGGATGAACTCCTTACGGACCTTGCCGATTTGAGGGCACTTGTTGAATCGATTGCGCCAGTGAACGCGGCGCTAGCCGGGCACACCGACTCACTGGTTCGGCAGTTCGTGATGATCCGGCGCCGTTTCGAATACGCGGCGTTCGCGGTTACCATCTACGCATCGTTTGAGAAGTTCGTGGAGGATCTCATCGCCGCGTATGTTCGGCTTCAGTCCGCGCGCGTTGACTACGCGGAACTCCCGCAGAGCTTGACCAAGAAGCATCTGACCGGGACCGCGGAACTGCTATTGCGCGGCAGACTTGGGGAGCGGAACGTGTCAACGCGTTTGAGACAGTGCTGTTAGGAATTCAATGTCGCC
>DYPH01000251.1 GCA_020720045.1 Sorangium cellulosum
CCACGGCGTCGGATACCGACATCCGAAGGCCGCCCCCGCGCAACGTTTCTTCGGGTTTCACCGGTAGGGCGACCGCCCACGCCGCGGCTGCATTCCCCGCTTTCGTCGCCTCCCCGTTCTTTCCGAAGCGCTTCGAGCGCCTTCATGGGGGCGCCACCGCCCGACGAAAATACCTGGTCGACGCCTACCGACCGGCCCTATCTCGTCCGTATGCGACCGCGGTTTCTTCGGGCGAGTGGGACGATGGCTGGCGACCGCCACGCGGCGACCACGCGCCTGCGCGACG
The DNA here is from genome assembly GCA_020720045.1 of Sorangium cellulosum. Lineage (GTDB taxonomy): Bacteria > Myxococcota_A > Polyangia > Polyangiales > Polyangiaceae > JAAFHJ01. The sequence goes on from DYPH01000251.1 coordinate 287, forward strand.
CCCTCGACCAGGCGGGTGCCGCGCTCACCGATGTGCATTTTTTCTCGGGGGTACACACCTCTTTCTCCTTTGAAATCCAAGAGAAAGCGCTCCCGACACTCCACGCGGCCCTCGTGGCGGCCGGCGTTCGTTTGCGCCCGGAAGGGGACGCGGCGTTCGCGGTCGGCCCGCGTCTGGCGGAAGAAGCGACCGTCGTCGGTGTGCTCGCGATCTCCTTCGCCGATGGCGATGGGGACCTCACGCACGAAATCCCAGCCGTCCCCGGTTAGTCGAAGAGCTTCTCGAGGAGCGACACGAGGGCGTCGATCTCGTCGTCGTCGAGGCGGCGGAGGGCGGGCGGCGGCGAAAACAGCAGGCTGCAGAGGTGCTTGCGTGCATCATCCCCCTTTTCCGTGAGAACGACGTTCTTCACGCGCCGGTCCTCGGTACAGGCGTGTCGGGCGACAAGTCCTTGTTCTTCCATGCGATCGATGAGTCCGGTGACGTTCGACGGGTGGCACGAAAGCGTCGTCGCGAGGCTCACCATCGGCACCGGCGCCTCCGGCTCGAGGGCACGCAGCACCGTCGTCTGCGGCATCGTGAGGCCGATGGCATCGGCGGCGTCGGCGTAGTGATCGGTGCGACCGACGACGAAGCGATACATCGCCGTCCAGGCGGCCCGCTCGCGCAATTCCCGGCTCGCCGCCTTCTTCCCCGACTCCCCTTTCTTCTTCTTCACCGCCCCATCATCGGCGACGTCGCCAACGATTGCCAGTCGCGATCGCTGGGGACCGCAATGATTGACACTCTCAACCATCGAACTAGCCTAGCTCCCATGCCGCAAAACCCGCTTGGCGATCGCGAACTTCCGGCGCTCACGCTCCCCGGCACCGCCGTCCCCCTCTCGCTGCTCGACCTCGCGATCATCGCCCCCGGCGAGACGGTTGCGCAGAGCTTGGCGGGGAGCGTCGCCCTCGCGCAGACGGCGGAAAGTCATGGTTATCAGCGGGTTTGGTACGCGGAGCACCACAACATGGCGAGCATCGCGTCGTCGGCGCCGGCGGTCTTGATCGCCCACATCGCCACGCAGACGCGGACGATCCGACTCGGCGCTGGCGGCATCATGCTCCCCAACCATGCGCCGCTGACGATCGCCGAGCAATTCGGCATGCTCGAAGCGCTCCACCCCGGCCGCATCGATCTCGGCCTCGGCCGCGCCCCGGGGACCGACCCAACGACCACGCGCGCCCTGCGCCGCAACCATACGTCCTCGGATTCATTCCCCGAAGATGTGCTTGAACTTCAAGCATTTTTGAGTGAAGACTCCCGCATTCCCAACGTGGAAGCGACGCCGGGAAAAGGGGCGAACGTCCCCCTCTACATCCTCGGATCGTCGACCTTCGGCGCCGAGCTCGCCGCCCAGTACGGCCTCCCCTTCGCCTTCGCCTCCCACTTCGCGCCCCACGCCCTCCACGAGGCGATCGCCCGCTACCGTGCCGGGTACCGGCCCTCGCCGCGACATCCGGAACCATATGTTTTTGCAGCAGTAAATGTCGTCGCTGCCGACACGACGGAGGCGGCTCGCGCCCACTTTCACGCCTCCCAGCGCATGATGGTGAAAGTCTTGGTTGGGCGCGGCCTTTCGCTGAGCGACGACGACGCCGATGCGATCCTCGAGTCGCCGGGCGGCGCCCAAATCCGCCAGATGGGGAAGTACACCGCCGTGGGGACCGGCCCCGAGGTGCAGAGCTATCTCCAAGATTTTGCGTCACAAACAGGGGCGAACGAGCTCATTCTCTCTTTCCGCGTCCCGCCGCTTGCGGCCCGGCTCCACGCCGTTGCGCTCGTCGCCGAGCGTTGCCGCGCCGCCGCAAGCCACGCGGCGTGACGACTCCGATGCATCATGCAGGTAACTTTCTCGGCGCTGGCGAAACGAATCGTTGACGTCCCAAGGAATCCAAGTAGAAGGCGTCTCACACCGCGCGGTGGAGCAGCCAGGTAGCTCGTCGGGCTCATAACCCGAAGGTCGCAGGTTCAAATCCCGCCCGCGCAACCAAAAGTCTCGGAGTGCAAACTCCGGGACTTTTTTCTCTTGTCCGACGTGGTGAATGCAGCAGCGCGGATTCCGCAAGGGCGCGGTATCATGGGGCGGCAGGGCATAACCGGACGAGAACGCGAGGCCCGTTAGGGGGCGGGAAAGCGGGCCGCCACGCCGGCAACCACGACGGCGACGAGCTCCTCCGATGCTGAGGTTTGGAGGGGGGGGCGGAGGTTTTTACGGCTCTCTGAGACTCTCAGCGGTGAGACGCGACTCCGTCTTCCGCGCCTCACGTCCGTTGTAGGCACCGCCGGCCAAGATCGCAGCCGGTGCCGAGGGGCTGGTGAGAAGGATGTCCGCGGTGACGAGCAGCCGAATCCTCTCAACCCGCAGTTCTTCATCCTTCAGCACCGAGTCTCGAACGGCCACGTAGCGCTTTCCGAGGTGCTCACGAACCTCCGCGACGCCAACAGATCCGGCGTACACCACAAACCCATCATCGCGGGACGCGCCTGTCGCTTCCACTCCTCGCCTGCTGAAGCGAAGCTCCGGCCTCAGCGCCGTCGGCGTCCAATCTGGATCGCGGCGCGCCACCGATTGCAGCACAGGGAAACCCGGTGTACTGAGCAGCAGGTTCACGGGGCCCAGGAACTCTTCCATCGCATCCGGCTAGCTGCGAGGCAGGGACGGGATCTGCGGAGCAGTCCCATTCTCCAGGGAATAGCGACCTCACGGGCGAGCTCCACCGTCCAAGACTCCAGGTACTTCACGTGGGGCTTGGTGAGGTTGTTGTCCTTGCTCGTGACGATCACCACCCGCGTCCGGAACTCCTTGTTC
>DYPH01000121.1 GCA_020720045.1 Sorangium cellulosum
GTTGCACAGCTTCCAGGTGGACGTGTTGCGGTCGACCGCCTCGGGCAGGCAGCGCGCGTAGCCCGAAACGCAGTTGCCTTGGCCGGCCGTCCGGCGGCAGTTGTCGAAGGTGGCGCGACACGCTTGGCAGGCACGCGCCCCCTTTGCGGCGGGCGAGTTGGCGTCGATGAACCCCTGGGTCTGTGCTCTCCAGCGGCGGATGTCGGCCTCGGTGGCGGGGCGGCTGTAGACGTAGGCGATCGCGTCGCCGCGGCCGAGTTCCGGGAGGTCGGTATATTCGCTCTCCCGCAGATTGGCCGGTTGCAGGATCATGGGCCTTTCCTTGGCCGAGACGGTCATCTTGTCGATCGACTGGCAGGCCGTAATGACCAGGCCCCCGCCGACGACGCCGGGCGTGCAGGCGGTATCATTTCCAAAGGTCGCGCGGAGGCCGGCGCCCTGCACCGCGGGGCTCCAGGCCGCCTCCGCGCACCCGGCGAGGCCCAGGAGGAAGGATGCAGACACGATCCGAACAAAACGGGCACGACGGGGGGAGTTGTTCATCCGCCAAGCGGTAACCCGCGACCGCAAAAAGCACACATCAAGGGGAGTAAAAACGGCAGCTTAGCATTCAGTGCCAGTGCCTGCCGTCCCCGAGGCGTTTGCATCGACCCCCGCGCTTCACGCGGGGAGCGCGGGGCGCTCGTCGCTGACCGGGGGCGGCGCATGGCGTCTCGCCGGGCGGAGACAACCGAGACTGACGGGAAACCTGACCGCCGCGCGACGTGGAAGCGTATGGCTGGTCGATGACGTCCCCGCCCCTGGTTTCCGAAGGGGCTCGCCCCACCACGCAGGCGCCTACCGGGGAGGAACTCGATCGCATCGACTGGAGTGCGAGCATCCCCTTCTTGCTCGTGCATCTCGCCGCGGTCGTCGGAATCTTTGCCCTCGGGCTCTCGTGGCGCGCGGTCGCGTACACGGCAAGCGCCTATGTTTTCGGAATGTTTTGGGTCACGGCCGGCTACCACCGGTACTTCTCCCACAAGACCTTTAAGACGTCGCGGGCGATGCAGTTCGTCTTCGCCTTCTTCGCGCAGACGACGATTCAAAAAGGGGCGCTCTGGTGGGCCGCCCATCACCGCCATCATCACCGGTATTCGGACAAAGAACCGGATGTCCACTCGATGAAGCGGAAGGGATTCCTCTATTCCCACGTCGGCTGGATCCTCTCGCGCCGCTGGAATCGCACCGAGATCGAGCGCATCCCCGACCTCGCCAAGTACCCGGAATTGGTCTGGCTCGATCGCTACCACGTCGTCCCCGTCGTTCTCTACGCGCTCGTCTGGACGCTCGCCGCCGGCTGGCACGGGTTGCTCTTTGGCTTTGCCCTACCGAGCGTATTTATCTGGCACGCGACGTTCGCCGTGAACAGCCTCGCCCACTGGCGCGGGAGCCGGCGCTTCAAGACCATCGACGAGAGCAAGAACAATCCGCTTCTGGCGATCATCATGCTCGGCGAAGGCTGGCACAACAATCACCATTTCTACTGCAAGAGCACCCGCCAAGGCTTCTATTGGTGGGAGCTCGACGTGACCTACTTGATCCTCCGCGCGATGGCGGTCGTCGGCCTCGTCCACGACATTCACGAGCCTCCGCCCCACGTCCTCGCGCTGGGCCGCGGCGAAAAACTTGTGACGAAGCGCGTGCGCTGAGCGGCCAGCATCAATCCCAGCGCTGCCCAACGGCTAACGCGCCATCCACCCAAGCAGCGCGAACGCGACGAGCGGAACGAAGAACAGGTGGGGGTCTTGCGAGCGCCCAACCGGCGTCGTCGGAACCGGTCCTTCAAGGGAATGACAGAAGCCGGCGCTGCCGAGGCTACGCCCGAGCAACTTTGTTGCGCCCGCTTCGCCTCCGAGACGATGCCGGAGCCGCTTTGTTGCTCCCGCTTCGCCTCCGTGGCGACGCCCGAGCAACTTTGTTGCGCCCGCTTCGCCTCCGTGGTGACGCCGAAGCCGCTTTGTTGCTCTTCCGTCACCTCGGGAGTGACGAAGGAGCACGCGCTCTCCGATCCGGCGTCTCGCCGGGCGAAGCGCTAACGAGAGTTTAGACAGCTTGTTGCGACGAGCTTCAAGAGGGCATCGCCTCGGTCGGCGCGCACGACCGCGGCGAACTCGTGCCTGCTTCCGGGCGACGGCGAGCCGACGAGCGAGAGCCCCGCGTGCATCCCGAGGAAGGTCGGGAGGACACAGGGGACGCCGAGATCAAGGGCGAGGGTTCGGATAAGTCCGAACGATTCCGCCGTAATTCGTGGCTTCGCCGCCCCCTTGATCCCGCTATCAAAGCTCGTCGCGCGGCTCGCTGCGCGCTCCGCGAGCCCTACCCACTCGCCCGCGGCGACACACTCGCGTGCAGCCCCTTCGGACATCTCGCGCGGCGCGTAGAGCGCGAGGCGCTCCTCGCCAAAGGGGGTCGCGAGGAAGCGTTCGTCGAGTTCCAGCGGCCCAGCGACAAGGATTACGTCGAGTTCGCCGCGCCCAAGCGCGACCAGGAGCGTCTGCGAACGCGCAGTTCGGAGCTCCACTGGGGCTGGGGCGAGAACGCGAACCACGGTCGCTCCGAAGCGGCGCGCGATCGCCTCGTAGGCTCCAACGCGGACCGTTGCGCTCGTCGCCATCCCGCCCTGCACGAGCCGATGGAGCGCATCGAGATGGGGAGATGCTCGCTCGAGGAGCGCGGCAGCGGCCGGCGTAAGCGAGACGCCATCGACGCGACGCTCGACGAGCGCAAAGCCAAAGTGTTCCTCCAAGGAGCGAATGCGCGACGAAAGCGAAGAGGGGGCGATCCCAAGTTGGGCGGCAGCGTCGCGAAGCGTCGCAGAAGTACCTAAAATCCTGAGACTTTCCAGGCGCTCAAGCGAACTCAATACCTTAGACATCGGCCCAGAGTGGCGAGCAAGGGCCGTTCGAGCAAATCGAATCAGCACTTCGAAGGAACAGAACGTGACGGAGAGCTACCGCGTTCCGTAAGGACCGGCGTTCACAGCTTCGTGAACCCCTCTCTGCAGGAAAGTACCCGCCATGAATACCCGTACCACCGCCTCTCTCGTCCTCGTTTCCGCCGTCGCCGCCCTCTTCTCCGTCGCCTGCGCCGACAACGAATCGACGGCAACCGGGAGTAACTCCTCTGCGGTAAAATGCGTAGGAATCAATAGCTGCAAAGGCACGAGCGAATGCCAATCCGTCGATGGGAAGAATAGCTGCCAGGGGAGCAACGAGTGCAAGGGTGAGGGTTGGGTAAGCGTCCCCTCGGAGGCGGAATGCAAGAACAAGGGGGGCCAGACCTTCGAGGAGGCGCAGGCCGCCTACAAGGCCGATGGAGGCGCGAAGGATAGCGGCGGCACGACGACGAAGTCGATCAAGTGCGAGGGGATCAATAGCTGCAAAGGCACGAGCGAGTGTGCCTCGAAGACCAATGCCTGCAACGGCCACAACGACTGTGCGGGGAAGGGATGGGTCTCGGTCCCCTCGGAAGGGGACTGCACGTCCAAAGGTGGCAAGGTCCTCGCCTGAACGACGCGCATGAATATCGGGATCGGGATCCGCTCTGCCCATTACGGAGCTTGGTTCGACGCGATTCGTGGCGCAACAGACGCTATTGACGGTGTCGACACCTTCGAATTTGTGACCGAGAACCTACTGGGGCGCGGGGGAATGCCACTCCACATCGCCCGCGCAGCAGCCGAGCGCGGCACGCTCTTCCTTCATGGGTTGTCGTTGTCGATCGGCGGAACGGATCCGCTCCCCCATCCCTATCTCAAGGAATTGCGATCACTTGCCGAGGAACTCGGCGCAGGCGTCGTATCGGACCACCTCTGTTTCGGTTCCGCGACCCACGTCCACGGCCACGATCTCTGGCCGATTCCGCTCGACGATGCATCGTTCCAGCGGTGCGTTCTGCGCATTGAAGAGGCCCAGGAAGCTCTTGGGCGGAAGATCGTTCTCGAAAATGTGTCGAGTTACCTACGACTCAAGAGTGATGGGCGCGGCGAAGCAGAGTTCCTTCGTGATCTATGTGAGGCGACCGGCTGTCAGGTGCTCCTCGACGTAAACAACATCCACGTCGCCGCAACCAATCACGGTTTTGACGCTCGCGCCTACGTCGACCATTTCTCGGTCGGCCACATCGGCTATATGCATGTCGCGGATCACTCGGAGAGAGACGGCTACCTGTTCGATGATCATTGCGGTCCACCACGGGCTGACGTCCTCGCGCTCCTTCGGCGGGCGGTGGGGCGATTTCCCCAAGTACCCGTGATCTTTGAGTGGGACGAGAACGTCCCCGAGCTTGATGAGTACGTGCGCGCATCACGCGCCATATCTGAGGCCGTTCAAGGATTAAGCGATGGATAACTTTCACGCTTTATTCGTGCGTTCGATGCGCTTTCGCGAAACCTCATCGGAGCTTCGTGACGCCGTTGCCGGCGCGGGAACCCTGGACCCCGAGGCGGCCGTCGACGTCTATCGAAAGATGTATTGGTACCGGCAGGTCGATGCCTGCTTTTCCCTGCTTCCGAAGTCGGCAGACGCGATGGGTCACGAGCGCTTTACGAAGATCATTTGTGAGATCATTCACAAATGCCCCTCCAAGCACTATGCGCTTGAGCACTATGTACTCGAACTCAGTGAACTGCTTCTTCTACAATTGACTGACGCGACACAGAGCGCTGCCGTCCGCTTGGAACGGGCGAGTCTCGCAGCCCTGGTCGCCCCAAACGACCCAGGGGCGCCGCTGCGCGCAGCGACGATCGCAACGCCTGCGTTTGCGACGATCCCGCTCCGCTGGCATCGGTCGTCCAGGATCGTCGAGGATGCACCCGGCGCAGCAATCGCTGTGTTTCAGCTCGCCGAATCGGAGGACGGCGCGGTCTGGGTGGGGCGCCCGACGCTCTTCTTGGAGGCGGTACGCGTCCCCCTTGCGCTCGCCTCCCTACCGGAGGTGTTCACCGGGGAGGAGCTCATCGTCGCCCTCGCCGACGAGGACGGTTCGCCGGTCACCGTCGCGCGACGCTTGGCCCGTCTCGTCGAGCTTGGCGCAATTCTTCATGCTTCAAATGAGATTTCCCAATGAAAATACTCCTCCTCTCTTTCGTGCTTTCCGTCGCGATGACCGGTCTCCTCGCCTGTTCGGACGGGGCGACTGCCAATGACCCGACGGCGCCCGGTCCGTTGATGCGCCCCGGCGAGCAATGCCTCTCGTGCCACCGCGCCGGCGGCCAAGCCGGAGAAAAGCCATGGACCGCCGCAGGAACCGTCTTTGACGGGGCCGGCGCGAGTTCGACCGGCGTCGCCGGCGCCGTCATCGAGATCACCGGGGCGGACGGGAAAGTGGAGTCGCTCACGACGAACGAGGTCGGAAACTTCTACACGGCAGCGCCGATCGCGAAGCCGATGACGCTGCGGATCCGCCACGCCGGAAAGTCGGCAGACATGCCGATCCCGCTGAACGCGGACGGCGCCTGCAACGCCTGTCACAGCGCGAACGACCCGATCGGCGGCGCCGCTGGGCGCATCCGCGTGCCGTAAGCCTGAGCCGTCCCTCGTTTATTGGCGCGCCAACTACCGATCAAGAGGGCGTAGACACGGACGCCGTTCCCAGGGCGGCGAAGCGACATGGCCCGCCGCGTAGTCGGAACCGGTCGGGCGAAACGGGAAAGCCCCCAGGCGAACGGGACCTGGGGGCTTTGTCGGCGTGCCGCCGTGCTCAGTTCGCGACGATCGAGAACGTATACGGCGTGTTCCACGATTTGTGCGGCGCCGTATTGACCGCCGTCGACGACGCCTGGAAAACGAAGTGCTCCAGCTTGACGAGGTAGCGCCCGGCGGCGAGCGACCCGCTGCAGGTCTCGACGTTCTCCGTGTCTGCGACCGGATTGGTTTCCATTACCTCTAGGTTACATTGGGCAGCGGTCACCCCGTCGGCTTGAAACACGGTCATCAGCGTGGTGTTTTTGCCGTCCGCACCGTCCTTCCCGGGCAGGAACGCCTTCAACTGCACCGTCTTCGGCGCGGCGAGGGTGAAGGCGTACCAGTCTTCGCCGCTCTCTTTCACAAGGCCGGTGTCGGTCGGGCCGATGCCGGTGTGGAGCGACGCGGTGATCGTCGTGTTCACCGGGATCCGCTTGGCGGTCGCGGAGGTGTCGTTCCCTTCGTAGCAGTCGTTCTGCGGCTCGTAGGTGTACGTCATCTTGTAGCCGTCCTTCGCCGGGTCGTCGGCGAAGAAGAACGGCTTCACCCCGACTTCGTAGGACTTTTTGCCCGCGAGGCGGAAGTAGACGACCGCCGGATCGGCGTTCGTAACGCCTGGCCCGAACGCGCTCGTCTCGGCGCGCGGGGCGTCGGTCGGTGCCCCTTCGCCGAGCCAAATCGAGCCGACGAGCGGCTGCACCTTCGCTTCGTAGGTCACCTTCAACAGCCCGCCGCCGACGTCGGTCTCCGGGAGCTTCACCTTCACGATGTCGTCACGGGTCGCGAACGTCCCCTCCTTCGTCCCCGAAATCGAAGCCGGCGTGTACGGGACGCAATCATTCGGCTCCGCCCCACCGTCTGTTGCGCCACCGTCGGCGGTCGGTGTGCCGCCGTCCGCGACCGGCGTTGGCGTCGTGTCCGTCGAAACGCAGCAGGCGCCTGCCGCCACGGCGGCGAGGACAACGGGGAGCAAACCGAAAAAGCGATTCCACGCGCCCGTCCGCGAAGCGGGGGACGGCGCGGAGTTCGGTGCAAATGCGTACATATATCCTCCAAGAAAGTCCCGAAACCACCCTCGGTGGCCGGGGTGAATCGATTCTCTACGATGCCGCGGCGAGCCCCCAAAGCTGTCGCGGGCCGGCATCGACGAGGGAGATTACAGAAGCTTCATCGTTGACGGAAATAAATGAGGGAGGCTGGTTGCCGTTGATCCGCATCGGACAGCTGGCTCGTTGACCTCCACCTCCAAGGCGACCGCTTCGTAGAGCCTACGCAGCGCAACCTCGTTCCGAAGAAGGACGTGGTCGCCACGAGTGACCCGAGAGCCACCTTGTTCCTCCGCCGTCACCTCGGGTGGTGACCCGAGAGCCCCTTTGTTCCTCCGCCGTCACCAAACTGGTGACCTCCGCTGTGGCGTTGCTCCCCGTCCGAGCTTGGGGTGCCCACCGATCGCAACCTGTGTCTTCTTTTCTTGGGTACCCAACAATCTTCCCCTAAGCAAGCCGCCATGTCGGAACCCGTCCGCACCGCTTCGCTGCGCCTCGTTCGTCTGCGCGCGGCGCTCCGGCCGGTGCTACGACGGCTGCTTCCCAACGAAAACCAACATTTGTTCGCGCTGACGCTGGTGGTTGGGGTGGTCTGCGGTCTCGTCGCGGTGGCATTTCACCTCGCCATCCGAGGCGCCGAGCACCTCCTCATCGACCGCGCCATTGCCACGCCGGGTCTGCTCGGGATCGCGCTTACGATTCTCTCGCCGACGATCGGCGGCCTCCTCGCTGGAGCGGCACTCACGTGGATCGTTCCGGGGGCGCGAGGCTCTGGAATTCCTCAGGTGAAGCAGGCCTTTACGGCCGAAGGTGGTCGGATTCGCCTCCGCGACGCCGTCGGCAAATTCGTGCTGGGGACGCTCCAGGTGGGCACCGGGGCGTCCCTCGGGCGCGAAGGCCCGACCGTCCAGATTTGTGCCGGCGCCGCCAGCTTCCTCGCGCGAATTACGGCGCTCCCGCCGCGGAGCATGCGCCGCCTCACGCCGGTCGGCGTCGCCGCCGGGATCGCGGCCGCGTTCAATGCCCCAATCGCCGCCGTTACGTTCACCATTGAGGAGGTCGTCGGGACCTTGGATCAGGCGGTCCTCTCCGGCGTCGTCGTCGCCGCCGCGCTGGCCGCCGTCATTGAGCGCGGGATCCTCGGGGTCCACCCGGTAATCGAAGTCGGCCGCACCTACGGGCTTGAGCATCCCTCCTCACTCCTCACCTATGCCGCCCTTGGGGTCGCTGCCGGCCTCGTTTCGGTAGCGTTTACCGACGCGCTCCTGCATGTGCGCAAGCGCTTTCGAGAATTCACGGCAATCCCCGGCTGGACGCACCCCGGCATTGGCGGCCTCGTGACCGGCCTCCTCGCCGTCGCGGTCCTCCGCGGCTTTGGCACGACGGGGGTGACGGGCGGCGGTTACGAGACGCTTGCACGTGCCCTCGCCGGCGACCTCAGCCTCCGGCTTTTGCTCGTGCTTTGCCTGGTGAAGGTCCTCGCCACGACGTTCTCCTACTCAAGCGGCGGCGCGGGGGGCATCTTTGCCCCGTCACTCTTCGTCGGCGCGATGCTCGGCGGCGCCGTCGGCCACCTTGACGCGTACGTCTTTGGCCACGACAGCGCCGCGTTTGGTGCCTTCGCGTTGGTCGGCATGGGGGCCGTCTTCGCGGGGGTCATTCGCGCGCCGATCACGTCGGTCCTCATCATTTTTGAAATGACGGGGAGTTACGGCCTCGTCCTGCCGTTGATGCTCGCCAACATGACCTCCTACGCGGTGGCCCGACGCTTGCGCCCGCTCCCCATTTACGAGGCGCTCCTTGCCCAAGACGGGATCGTGCTCCCCCACGGCGGTCCCGTCGCGACGAAGATCGGTCTCCCCATCGCCGATGCGATGCAGGTCCCCCTCACTGCGCGCCCCGACGAGACTGCCGCCGCCGTCTGCGCCCGTCTGGAGGCGGCAGCGTCGCGGGTGCCGTTTACGGCGGTCCCCGTCGTAGACGCCGAGGGGCGCCCCCTCGGCGTTGTCAGCGTGGCCGCGCTGTTCAACGTCCGTGACACGGCGGAAACCGTCGCCGGGCACCTTGAAGTGGCGGAAACCATTGCACTTTCGTCGTCCCTCGACGAGGCGATCCGCCGGATGGACGACTGCGACGTCCGCCGGCTTCTGGTTGTTTCCGCCGACGGACGCCTCGTCGGAATCGTCGCGCTCACCGACGTGGTGCGGACCCAGGCGCGCAGGAGCCTCGCCGACGCGGGGCACTCGCTCCTGCCGCCGCCGGTCGGCGTCTAGCTGCGACGCGGCTCGGAGGCATCAACAAGTTCCGTAAGGCGATCGATGCCGCTCAAGAGCGTGACCGCGTTTTCTGGATCTATTTCGGCAAGCAAAGCGCCGACGGCGTCCTCCAACGTGCCGTCGGTGGGCCGATCCAAGGCGCGCCCTTCCTCGGTGAGGGAGAGCGTCCAGCGGCGCGTGTCGCCGAGGTCCCGCGTGCGGCGAACGAGCCCCTTTTGCTCCAGCCGTGGCAAGCCGGTCGAGAGCGTGCCAGGGTCGACATGAAGAAGCTTCGCGAGCTGTCCGGCGGTCGCATTTGGCGTTCGCCCGATGCAGCGGAGGAGGAGCCGCTGTTGGGTCGTCACACCGAGAGAACGATCCATGCGCATCGAAAGGCGCTCGATGGCGTGGTTGAGGCGCCACAGACGCTGGAGGAAGGCGAGGGTCGGTTCGAGTGCCGGTTCCGTCATGGAAGGCCGTTCCTAGGGTTCGTTCGCGTGTTTTTGGTGGAAGAGCATCGCAAGGAGATCGTCCATTTTCCGCTGATCGGGGAGAAAGAATCGCGCAGCACTCGCCGGGCTGGTCCCGACTCGTACCGTCGTAACCGCGGCAGGCATCGGCGTCGCGAAGACGTCCTCGTCGGTGACATCGTCCCCGACATACAGCGCCCGCGCGACGCCGGTGCGCCGAATCAGTGCGGCAAGCGCGTCCCCCTTGTGGGCGGCGCCAACGGGGACGAGGTTCAACACCATCTTCCCCGGGACGACGCGGAAGCGATCGGCGAGCGGAGCCAGCCTCGCCAGCAGCCGCTCGCGCACGCGGCTCCGTTCGAGGGCCCGTCGATAGTGAATGGCGAGAGAGAGGCCCTTGTTCTCGATGGTGACGCCATCGCAATCGCCGAGCGTCACCTCCAGCGCCGCGTGGGTTTCGTCGACGATGGGCAGGAAAGGGAGGCCACCATCGAGCACCCGCGGGTCGGGGACGTCTTCCATGCCGTGATTGCCGATGACGAATTCGAAGGGAATTCCTTCCGTTCGCGCGAGGGCATCGCCCCTGCTCCGGCCGGTGATCAAGGCGCACCGGTAGCTCCGACAAACCTCGCGGAGGAGGCTCGCTGTGGTGGGAGCGAGAGCCGCCGCATCACGGTCGGCAACGATCGGAGAGAGGGTACCGTCAAAGTCAAAGGCGAGGAGCGACGGCTCCGAAACCAAGCGGCGGAGGGCTTCGAGCCCGTCAGGACTGTGGAGGAGCGGCGTCATGGGCGCACCGCGGCGAGGCGACCGAAGGTCCGTTCTTTCCTTCGTAGCTCGGCGGCGTCGACCAGCATCCGGCCGGCCCAACGGTAGACGTTGAACTCAGAGACGAGTCTTCGCATCGATTTCATTCGGAGTTTCTGCTCGGAGAGGGGCATCCGAAGCGCCAATGCCATCGCCGCACTCGCCTGCTTGATGTCGTAGGGGTTGACGACGATTGCTTCGGTAAGGTCTCGAGCAGCACCGGTGAATTCACTGAGAATGAGCACGCCTTCCTCGTCTTCGCGCGCGGCAACAAACTCTTTTGCGACCAAATTCATCCCATCATGAAGGCTGCTTACATAGCAAAGATCGCAGGCACGATAGAAGCGAAACACTTCCGCCGGCTCGTGGTGACTCCGTAAGAGAACAATGGGTCGGTAGGCCCCATCACCCCATCGCTCATTGATCTGCGCCGCGAGGGCGGTCACGCGGTCATTAAGTTGTTGGTATCGCGCAATTTTTGTGCGACTCGGCGCCGCGAGCTGAACGAAGGTGAACTTTCCTCGCAAGTGGGGAGAATCTTCGAGGAGTGCGTCGACGGCGCTCAGGCGCTCTTCAATGCCTTTTGTGTAGTCGAGACGATCGACCCCGACCCCGAGGAGACAATCGGGAGCGAGGCCGAGTTCGCGGCGGATCGTTTCTCGGCAGCTGGCGACGGGTGGTGTGTGTTCTAGCCAGCGGACCGGCCATTCAATCGAGATCGGGTACGGGCGAACGAGCGTCCTTCTCCCCCCCTGAACGATCGCTTGGTGCTCCCGATCGATACGGGTCTCCATGAATGCATCCACAGAGTCGGTGAAGTTATTGCAATGTTGTTTGGTGTGAAAACCGAGGATGCTTGCCCCGAGCAGGCCGGCGATAAGTTCTTCACGCCAGGGGCAAATTCCGATGCGCTCAGCGTTTGGCCATGGGATGTGCCAAAAGACAAGTATCGTCGCGCGCGGAAGGCGCTCTCGGATCATCTTTGGTGCCAAAGCAAAGTGGTAATCTTGGACCAAAATAATCGGGTCATCGACATCCACTTCGTCGCAGACAGCGTCAGAAAAACGCTGATTTACGAGCACATAGTTTTCCCAGTCTTCCGCACGAAACGTTGGGCGTGCGTCAGCGAGGTGGCAAAGCGGCCACAAACCTTCATTGGAGAGGCCGTAGTAGTAGCCATTTTCCTCCTCTTCCGTGAGCCAGACCCGCCGGATTTGATAGGACTCTTCGCCAGGCGGCACGGCGACGCGATCGTGGGAATCGACGACAGATCGATCGGCGCTCCCGCTTCCATGCGCAACCCAGACGCCGGAGCACGCACGCATCACCGGCTCAAGGGCGGTCACAAGGCCACTTGCCGGATGGAGGACTTCGACGGCACCGGTGCCCGCGGCAAACTGATGCACGTAGGGCTCCCGGTTTGCGAGCAGGACAATTCGCTCACCGTGGAGGTGCTCGGTGAGCGTAGAACGGAGCCGCTCGGCGCTCCACCGCGCGTTCTTCCCGTCACGCTCACGTTCCTCGGCGAGCGTCTGTGCAAGTGCGCGAACATCACGTAACAATGGCTTAAACTCATCCCCGGCTAGGGAGGCCGGCCCAAGCAATGCGCGGCGGAGATCCCGGGTCCAATCGCGCCGAGCAAGCTTGCCAGAGATGACGGTGATCGCGGCGGCGCCGAGGACGAGGAAGCCAAACACGGCGACGAGGATGTTCCGCGCGGTCTTTTCGCGGCGCTCAACGTAGCTTGTGTCGTGGACGAGCGCGACGGCCCCCTCCCCACCCGAGCTGAGCAACAACGGCGTCAAGCTGACGCGCGCCGGCCCCGACGGAAGGTCGATCTGCCGCGCCCAGTTGCCCCGTTCGCCATCGGCGCGCCGCCTCGAAAAGAGGGTTTCGCAGGACAGAACAGTGGGGAAGACCTCGGTACTGCTGTGGGTGGTGCCGGCGGGAGAGCAGGCGGCCGCCGCCATAATCCGCTCGTCCCGCGTGAGGTCGAGGAGCCGCTTTTCGAGGAGTTCGGGCTCCTCCCAACGAGCAACGAGGCCTGCGCGCGCGGCGTCGACCGCCAGCGCCGTCCGAAGCTCCAAATCCCGCTCGAACCACCCGCGCGTCGTCCCCGTGAGGAGCGCAAGTCCCGCCCAGGAAAGCAGACCCAGGCTCACAAGGAAGCCGAGAAAGGTTGAAATATTCCGCAGCATACGCAGTACCTAACAGAAAAGTTAGATACCGACGCAGTTTTACTTGGGTACCCAACTATATGACTGCTAGTCGCCACGCGAATGGAGCTCGCCAACCTCGGACTGGTCGGAAACTGCCAAATTGCCGCCCATATTGCCCACGACGGCTCCGTCGTCTGGTGCTGCCTCCCCCGGTTTGACGCCCCTCCCGTCTTCGGCGCCCTGCTCGACGAGGGCGGCGGGCGCTTTCAAATCGGTGCCGCGGACGGCAGCGCCGGTCGCCAACGCTACCTCCCGAATACTAACATTCTAGAGACGACCTTTGAAACGAATGAAGGGGCCTTCCGTGTCCTCGATTTCGCACCGAGGTTTATACAATATGACCGGAGCTTCCGCCCCAAGAAGTTGGTGCGCATCGTTGAGCCAATCTCCGGGATGCCACGCGTTCGTGTCGTCTGCGATCCGGTGCTCGGATGGTCGAAGGCTCGTCCACGCCGCACCGATGGATCAAACCACATTTCCTTCGATGGGTACGCAGAAGACCTTCGTCTAACAACCGATGTCCCCCTCTCCTACATTGGTGGTAATTCCTTCGCACTCACTGGGAAGCAGCACTTTGTTCTTGCGTGGGGAAACCCCGTCGAGGAGTCGCTCCGGCCGCTCTGCGAACAGTTCCTCGCACGGACCACTCAGTACTGGCAGACATGGGTAAAGCATTGCGATATACCTTCAATATTCCAGGAGGAAGTCCTTCGTTCTGCACTGGCGCTAAAGCTCCATTGCTTTGAAGACACCGGGGCGATCGTAGCATCGCTGACCTCGTCGATTCCCGAGGCGCCGGGCAGCGGACGAACGTGGGACTACCGGTACTGTTGGCTCCGCGATGCTTTTTATGCGCTCGACGCGTTTCGGTTGCTCGGGCACTTTGAAGAACGGGAGCAGTTCCTTCAATATTTGCTCAACATTGTAGCAGCAGACCCAACAAAAGGCCTAGCTCCTCTCTACCGGATTGACGGCCGTAAAGACGTGGAGGAAACCATTCTTCGCGACTGGTCTGGCTTCCAAACCAAGGCCCGGTCCGCGTTGGAAATGGGGCCGGACTCCACCAACAGCACGATGTGTATGGCGAGGTTATCCTCGCGTTGACCCCCCTCTTCATCGATCCCCGGTTTCGCGACCAGGTATCAGAGCCTCTCCTCGACGTCGTCGAAGGGCTCGCGCGGCGGGCGGCGCTCCTCGCAGGGACACCAGACGCCGGGATCTGGGAGCTGCGCACCGAGTGGAAACCGCAAACCTTCAGCTCACTCATGTGCTGGGCAGCCACCGATCGAATGGCGAAGATTGCCCGAATCCACCGCCCGGCCGTGGCCGAGGAGTTCGCGGCAGCCGCCGCGCGAATTCATCAAGAAATCCTCACCAATGCGACCGACCCCGTCCACGGCAACTTGACGTCCGAGTACGGGTCGCGCGAGGTCGATGCCTCGCTCCTGCAAGCGATAACGCTCGGCTTCTTCGGCGAAAACCGCTCGGCGGCGCGAGCGACCATCACAGCGATCCGCCGCGACCTTGAACGCAACGAGTGGCTGCTCCGGTACCGGACCGACGACGGGTTTGGCGTCCCGGAAGTGGCGTTCGCCGTGTGCACCTTCTGGCTCGTCGAAGCGCTCGCTCGCGTTGGCCAGGAGGACGAGGCACGCGAGGTGCTGGAGCGGTGTAGGGCGATTCAGGCACCACTGGGCCTCCTGGCGGAAGACGTCGCTCCGACGACCGGGAAAATGTGGGGGAACTTTCCCCAGGCCTATTCGCACGTTGGCTGCATCCACGCTGCGTTCGCCGCAGATCCGCGCTGGTAGGGGAAGGTGCAGGTCCTCTTCGCTTCGAGCGACGGCGGCGTCGCGAAGTTTGTCGCGCGGGTCCTGGAAAAGGACGGCGCCGGCCCTTCGATTTCGCCGTCGACCAGGCCACGACGGCGGTCACGCTCGGGGGGGCGCCGACTGGTGCTAAGCGACCTCGACACCATGGTGAATGACGTTATCGACGCCCAGGGAAGAGCGTTTACCTGGGACGAGCCCGTGGCGCACCACGGGCGCAAGTGGGAACACCGCAGGCGCGCGGGGAGCTGCATCGAAGCGGTGCGCGGAGACGCAGCGACGCGGCTCTCCGACGGTCGCAAGCGGAGACGCCCATGACCGCAAAGCCCCCCACCACGCTCCCCGAGGCGCCGCCGGAGGGCTGGGAGCCGTTGATCCGCATCGCACGGCTTGCGGCGCGCCCGCTCGAGCGCTTCCTCGGGATTCAGGCGGCGAGCGGCATTACCCTCCTCGTCGCGGCCGCCGTCGCCCTCCTGGCGGCGAACAGTCGCTTCGCGGAGGTCTACCAGCACTTCTGGCACACGCCGCTGACCGTCGGGATCGGCAAGCTGTCGTTCGTTCGGCCGCTGGAATGGTGGGTGAACGACGGCCTGATGGCGATCTTCTTTTTCGTCGTCGGCCTCGAAATCCGCCGCGAGATTCACCATGGCGAGCTGTCCGACTTCCGGCGGGCAGCGCTCCCTTTGTTTGCGGCGCTCGGCGGAATGCTCGCCCCGGCGCTCCTGTACCTCGCGTTCGCGCGATCGCCGGAGACGAGCCGTGGCTGGGGTGTGCCGATGGCGACCGATATCGCGTTTGCGGTCGGCATCCTCGCGCTTCTCGGGCGCCGCGTGCCGGCCGCCCTGCGGGTTCTCCTCCTCGCGCTCGCCGTCATCGACGACCTCGGCGCGATCGTCGTGATCGCCGTCGCCTACTCCAGCGGGATTCAGAGCGCAGGACTGCTCCTCGCCCTCGGCGGCGTGCTCGCCATCGTAACCCTGCAAAGCCTCGGCGTTCGCGCGCGCATCGCCTACGGGCTACCGGCGCTCGTGGTGTGGGCGGGGGCGGTACAGTCCGGAATTCATCCAACAATCGCAGGGGTTGTGATCGGCCTGCTCACGCCTGTGCGCGCGTGGCTCGGCTCCGATGGCTTCGTTCGCGGGATCGAGCGGGAGCTCGAAGGGCTCCGGGCGGGGACACAAGCGGGGCTCGGGGAGGCGCTCAAACACGTCGACGAAGCCCGGCGCGAAGCGATTTCGCCGGCGGAGAGCCTGATTGACGCGCTTCACCCGTGGGTGGCCTACGGCATCATGCCGCTCTTCGCCCTCGCCAACGCCGGGGTCCGCTTGCAGGGGCCCTTCGACGGGTCGGCCGGCATAGTCGCGACAGCGACGACCGTCGGGCTCGCCCTCGGAAAGCCGCTTGGGGTCGTCGGCGCGATCGCCCTCGCGCGCAGCTTGCGCATCGCAACGCTCCCGCGCGGACTCGGGTGGCGACACGTCGTCGTGCTCGGACTTGTCGCCGGCATCGGCTTTACGATGGCGCTATTTGTGGCCCCCCTCGCCTTCGCGGCGGCGAGCCCCCTGACGGGTGCGAAGGTCGGCGTCCTCGCCGGGAGCGGGATTTCGGCAGTCCTTGCCTTGGGCGTCGGTCGGCTCTGGCTCTCCGTCCCCCGGGAGGAGGCGGTCGCGCCGGTCGTTGCGGAAAGCGCCGACGCAGCCGAGTGCAGCCCTCCCGAGCCGGTGGCGCCGACTCACGATCCCTGACGCGGAAAAGCCCCAGCGCCATCCGGCAACTGGCTTCGTGCTTTCCCCGTCGCCGCGGAGGCGAAGCCCGAGCAACTCCATGTGCTTCCCCGTCGCCTCGGAGGCGACGCCCGAGGAACTCCATGTGCTCCCCCGTCGCCTCGGAGGCGAAGCCCGAGCTACCTAGTTCCTCCTCCGTCGCCTCGGAGGCGAAGCCCGAGCGACTTTGTTCCTTCCCTTATCGCCGCGGAGGCGACGCCCGAGGAACTTTGTCTCTCGGCGTCACCCAAATGGGCCCCATCGATGTCACGGAGCCACACAAGAGATGGACTTCCGTCGGGGTTCTGCGACCATCGCCCACCATGACCCCTGCAGAAATCAAAGCGATCGGCGACCACGTCAAGAAGACCCGGATGGCCAAGGACCTGCCCCCCTTGCCGCACGCGTTCCCGCTCGCGTTTCGCAACGGGCGAATCCTCAAGTCGGACGACGACCTCGTCGGGCTCGAGCGACAGGCGGTGGCGTTCTTGCTCGATGGAGTCGGGCAGAGCGGGCCGCCGGAAGCGATCTTCAGCGAGGAGGCGCAGAACGAAGGCATGTACGACGTCGAGGTGTGGGACGTCCATGACGCGTCCGACGAACTTGCCTATCGGGTCTGGTTGTTCTCCGACAACGGGTGCGTGTTTCAGGCCGCTACGATCGACATCGTCGGAGGGATCTCGCAAGGCGGGCTCGGCATCCGGGATTCGAAGGTGGGCGAGGAGCTGATCGCCGCGCGCGATCGCGTGACGAAGAAGCAGCGCCCGAAGAACTCGGTCCTCGACATGTTCGACCTCGATTGAGGACCAGGGAAGCCTTCCCCACAGTGAGGAAGCAGCGAGCACGGTTACGGCTGCCTCGCGGCGCTGGGCCTTTTCTTTAGGGCTTAGTGACTGCCAGCGACCGCCCCCGGCACGTCATGAACGGCGAGTTTGGCTACAAGTCCTTGGCTTGCTTCGTTCATTCCACTGAGGTGGACGGTCGCCCCCTTCTCTCGAAGCTTGAGGACGACACGGTCGATGGCGGCGACGGCAGAGGAGTCCCACACATGGGTGTGCGTAAGATCGATCTCGATCACGGCGCTTGCTTCCCGGTAGTCAAACGACGCCACAAACTGCTCGACAGCAACGAAGAACAGCTCGCCGCGCACGAGATAGACGCGGCGACCGTCGACGGAAATCGTCTTTTCGACGGCGAAGAGTTTTCCGGCGCTGCGCGCGAAGAAGATCGAGCTCATGACGACCCCGACGAAGACGCCGATAGAAAGATCGTGCGTCACCAATACGGAACCGACGGTTCCTACGGTGACGAGCGTCTCGGAGATGGGCATCGTTTTCACGGCGCGTAACGAGTTCCAATCAAAGGTTCCAATCGCCACAGTCACCATGACGGCAACCAGGGATGCCGTCGGAATCCGCTGAACAATCGGACCAAGGACGACGACCAGGATCAGAAGAAACACCCCCGCGGAGAACGTCGAAAGGCGCCCTCGTCCCCCCGAACGGATATTGATTCCGGACTGGCCGATCATGGCGCACCCTGCCATTCCTCCGAAAAAGCCGGAGAGAATGTTCGCAATGCCCTGACCGTGCGCCTCGGTGTGCTTGCAGCTGGGGGTGTCGGTGAGTTCGTCGATGACCGAAGCGGTAAGCAAGGATTCAATCAGTCCGACCATCGCCATCGCAAACGAGAACGGAGCGATCGTGCGGAGCGTCGCGAGTTCGAAAGGAACCACGGGCACGTGAAAGGTGGGGAGCGAAGACGGGAGCTCCCCCATGTCGCCGACGGTAGGAACCTTGATGCCTGTTGTCAGCGTAAAGACGGTGAGCGTGACGATGGCGACAAGCGGTGCGGGGATGGCCTTCGTCACTTTTGGAAAGAGATAAATGATCGCGAGCCCGGCGGCGATCATTCCGTAGACGATGGGCGTTGCCCCCTTGATTTGTGGCAGTTGAGCTGCGAAAATCAGGATTCCGAGCGCGTTCACGAATCCCGTCATGACCGAACGCGGAACGAAGCGAATGTAGCGACTCAGCCGGAGTGCCCGAAAGGCGAGCTGAATTACGCCAGCAAGAATCGACGCTGCGAGAAAATACTCGAGCCCATGGGATTTCACGAGCGGGACAGCCACGAGTGCAATCGCGCCGGTCGCTGCGGAAATCATTCCGGTGCGACCTCCGAAAATGGCCGTCGTGACGGCGATGATGAAGGAGGCATAGAGGCCGACCTTAGGGGGGACTCCTGCGAGCACGGAAAAGGCAATTGCTTCGGGAATAAGCGCAAGGGCAACCGTGATTCCCGAGAGGAGGTCTTTACGGACGTTGAAGAACCACTCGCCTCGCCACTCGGAAAAGCGGGAGGGGGCGACGGGGGTATGATCGGTCACGGGAATCCTTTGTTGCGCAGGAGTGCGCTTGTAGAACGGGCAAAGAAGAGGCCGACGCGAGCTGGATCGCGCGACCGGCGATTCCGGCCCGCAAAGCAACGGGGCTGTCGGCACGAGAGCGAACGCCGTCACAGCCCATCGGCACCCATCGACGCAGCGGTGCGTGGGAACGGTCTGAGCGGCCCGCGGCCCTCGTCGAGCACGGAAGCGGCACGTCTCAGTCAATGCGGCAACGAAGCGCTTGTGGCCGCAGAGCAGCTACCTAGGTAGCTGCTCGGAATCTCCTTTTCGGAGTGCGACACGTCCT
>DYPH01000122.1:0-4388 GCA_020720045.1 Sorangium cellulosum
TCGCGAGGACGTGTCGCACTCCGAAAAGGAGATTCCGAGCAGCTACCTAGGGGGCGATGCGCTTCACGACCTTCGTTTGGTAGGTGCTCTCGGCCTCCACTTCGTAGCTTTGCCAACGATCTTGAAAAGATCCGCCTGCTTGGCGTACGCGCATACGGCTCTCAGCGAGCCCCATCTCGATGCGAAGGCGCGCTTCGAGCTCGGCGTCGGTGGCCCCGGTAAGCGGGACTGCACGAGGGCGGTAGACCCAGCTCGGATGGGCGATCCAACCGACCATCGGCGGCGGCTCACGGTCATCGAAACGCTCGGCCACGAAGTAGTAGCGGTTCACGAGGGCCCAGAGTTCGCTCCGGTGGCCGACGATCGCCTCCAGTGAGAGCTCGCCGAACTCATCGATGACGTAGGCGGCGTAGCGGCGCTGTTCAATCGCATCTTGCAACGATTTCGGCACCGGCTTTCCGGCCCGCAGAACATCCATCAATGCCGCGATGTGGAAATGGGGATTCTTGGTGATTCCGCCGCGACCATGAACGACCACGTCGCCGTCCTTTTCAAGTTCGCGAATACGCGCCTGGACGATCTGCTGGTCGACAACCCGCTGATGGGTAGGCATCGCCTCGCTCGGATCGGCGGTCCATTTCAACAGCTGATAGAAGGGGACGAGTAGCAGGACAATGTGCAGAATTACCGGTACTTTTCGCCGCTCAAGAAGGCGCTCGAGCCGACTCATAAGCGCACAGGAGGCGACCACCGCGAAGCCGACCCAGAAGAGCAGGACGTTGATGTAGCCCCCGACGTGGAAGCGACTCAGCGCAGACGTCACGAAGGCGGCGCCGAGTGCAGCCGCGAAGAGAATTCGTTCGCGGTTCCGTCCGATTGTGCCTTTATTCTTCAGGGCATTTAGCGCCGTTGGGACGACTAGGGTTAGCGTCCCGATCGTGCCAATCGTGAGGAAGAAGGCGGTCGAAAGATCGATCACGAGGAACGTCGTGTAGAGCTTCCAATAGATGCCATGGGAGCGCGGCATCGTGACGCAGTAATAGGTAAACCAGCCGTCAGAAGCGCGATTCAGGAGGGCGTAGGGAATCGCAAAAGTGGCGACTGCCACGCCGACAAGGACGAGTCCCCGGCGCCAGCGGTTGCCGCTTCGATCCCCGAGTAGCGCGCTGGTAGCAACGAGCGAAGCGCCGATCACAAGCCCAGGCTGCTTGGCAAAGAAGGCCCCCCCGGCTAGGATCGCGCCGAGAATGTTCAGTCCGAGCCCGCGTTTGGGGGCGAGCAAAACAAGGGCTCCAAGCACCATCGCCATGAGCAGGTTGTCGGCTCGTTCCAGGTCGAACCAGGTGCCACAATAGCGATAGGAAGCGAGATAGAGTAAAGGCGCGAATACCACCCAAAAACGCGACGCCCCCAGGTCCTTCGTTGCTTTTGCGGTACACAAAAGTGCAACAAGTGTAGCAACAATGGAGACGATGCGAGCGGCTACGGGGATTGCGATAAACTTCGATACGGCGGCAACGAGCGCGTAATAGAGCGGTGGGTAGAGAAACGGGACAAAGGTCTCCGTCGGCTCCACATACAGCGGTTTTCCATCACGAATGCGTGCGATATGCTCGAGAACCGCGCCGCTCATCCACTCGAGCTCAATCGGCTGTTTGAAGCGAGCAACGACGGCGGCGGCGAAGAAGCCCGCTAGAATCAATCCCCAAATACCGAGGAGTGAACGAACGATGAACGGGCCGTTGATGAGGTCCCTGTTCTTCATTTGCGGCGCTCCGGGACGAGCACGAAGTCTCCGGGGAGGAGCGCTTGATCCAGGTCAGTCCCGAACAATTCAGTACGCTCGATTTGCCCCTGCGCTTCACGAAGGCGGACGAGGCGTTCGGGAGCCATTGCCCCTGCCGCCTGGGCGGCAGCACGAGCGGTTGGAGGAGAAGGCCATTCCAATTCGGCAGGCCGAGCGACCGCGCCGAACACGGAAATCCGGTAGGGGCGCGCCTCGGCGAGACGCGCTTCGCGGACGTTTGTTTCCGGCTGGGCGAGCAGCTCTTTCTCAATCGCCGCAACGGTCCTTCCCCGCGCATCGATCGGCTTACCGCCCGGTACAAAGACGGTTCCGTCGGCAAAGACGGGGGCGATCTTGAGTTTTTCGCCCGACGGAGACGCCACGCGAACGACCAACGTATCGTTGGCGTGGAGCTCGTAGGCGTCCCCCACGGCGGGCGCTCCGAGCGGCTCCAGGTAGCGCCCCTCTTGATGAACCCCCTTTGGAAGTGTTTTTCCAAAGGTTCGAAGTGCCGCAAGGACCCGCGGGATCGCCTGCTCGTTGCACGCGTAAATGGCGACGTCCGCGTAGGCGGGGGACTTGAGATTATCAATCCGCCAACGTCCGAGGCGTACCCAGCTCGACGGGATGCTCTCGCCGATCCACTGTTCGTACACGATCGCGACGGGAACGGCTGCCGTTTCGTGGAGGAGATCCTCCGGCGAGAGCGGCGTATCAATCTTGAATTTCTTTGCCTTCGCTACCGAAAAGCTCGCGAGCCCGACAAGGTCGACGAGGGGGCCTTTCCGCTGATAGGCGACGGCGCCGATGTCGTTGACGGCGACGGCATCGTCCTCGAAGTGCTCGTGGAGGAACCGGCCCATCTGCCACTGCTGCTGATAGATGTTTCGACAGGCGGCGGGCGTCGCTCCGATCGCCTGCACGGCACGTCGGAAGAGGGGCGAAAGAAACGACAGTCCTAGCGCCGCTATCAATGCCACATTTCGGCGTTGAATTTGCGGCCGGTGAATCGACGATGCGACCGTCACAACCCCGGTGACGATGAGGTATGCCTCGTAGCGGTAGAACCATCCGAGTCCGGCGAAGACAATGTGGGCGGCGAGGGTAAAGAGAAGGATTCGTGCGCGGTCGGACTCCTCCTGGCTGAGTTCGCCATCTTGCTCGTGGTGGAGCCACCACACGAGGGCGAGACCTCCAAAAAGCACAAGAAGATGAGAATTTAGCGCGAGACGATCGACAAGATCTCCAGCAACCAGGTTGAAGACATCGCCGACCCCCTTGAGGGCAATGGGGCGCCCTTTGAGCAGGACCGAATTCGGCAAGAAGCGGGCGCCATGAAGGATGGAATAGATCCCAAAGAGTACGACGGGGGCGACCGCCGCGCTTCCGAGCACAGAAGCCTCTTTGATGCGCCGCTTCCTTAGCAACAAGAGAATCGTCGCGCAGACGGGGAAGATCGCTTCGTAGCGGGTCGCCGTCAACAGGAAGGCGAGGGCCGCCAGCGGCGCAAAACGATGGCCCTCCCGGAGGAAACGGACCGCCTCATCGAGGAAGAGAAGGCCGAGGACAATATGGAGCGAGTGCTCCATTCCAAGCGCGGCGATCGTCGTCAGCGGCGTCACGAAGACGACAAGCGCAGGGGTGAGTAGGCGCAAAAGCCAATGGGCTTCCGCCCGATGCAGCGTGCGATTGACGAGCCAGGGGACCGTCGCTCCAAGGGCCGCATTGATCAGGAGTGGAAGGATCGCATGATCGCCGATGATGCGAATGAAAAATGCGAGGAGAAGCGGCCAAAGTACCGAAGAGGATGCCGAAGCAAATACCCCCGGTGTCATCCCAAAGGTCCCATGAAACGCGATATTTCGCGCGAGGGAAAGATGGATGAAGGCGTCATCCAATGGATAGCAAAAGGATCCGTTTGTTGCGTTCGTTACCGCCCGAACTAGAAGCCCGAGATGGACGAGAAACACAACCATCGCACCTCCTGATCCCAGCCGGCTCGCGTGCCGCTCTAGCCACTTCATGGGGCGCCCTTACTACAGTGGCGGGCTGCGTCACGTGTTCGCCGCCCACCGCTGTGCTTGCGGTCGTCGCGTCACCAGGGGCGCAACCGGGTGGCGGGGCTGGCCTCTAAGGGGGCTCCATGCAAGATGCCCCCATGAGCGAGACGCGTGACGCCGATTCTTCGATCCGGTCCCAGGATGCCGTCGCCGGGCCGACCGCCACGGAAGGGGGCGTCCGCCAGGCCGATTCGGACAAGGAACACCCGGAACATCGCCCGCTTATGGTCCCCGGGCGCTGGGAGGGGCCGGCGCATGCGTCGCCGTACCCGATTTCGCGAATGGCGCCGTCATTCTCCCTCGTCGATGTTGCCGCCGAAATCGAGAAGGCCGACACCATGCTCGGCAACGTCACCACCGGGAAGCTCCTCGTCCTTGCGGAGCAAATTCGCGCCCTTCAGGACAAGGCCCGCGAGGTCCTGGAACGGACGCGCCGGGATGCCGAGCTCCATCGGGCGAGATGTTCCTTTGAGAAGAAGCCGGGGGGCGTCTACTTCCTCTACAAAGGGGAGCGTGGGGACCTCTGGTGGAGCATCATGGCC
>DYPH01000122.1:4488-18555 GCA_020720045.1 Sorangium cellulosum
CGTCTACTTCCTCTACAAAGGGGAGCGTGGGGACCTCTGGTGGAGCATCATGGCCCCCCGGGAATGGAAATTGACCAAGCCGGAATTCGTCGGTGGGTTTCGTTTGGAAGCCGATTTGAGCTTCACCCCAATCGACGAGATCCCCTCGAAAGAAGAGCGGGAGACGGCGCTTCGTCGCTTGCTGCCTGGTTGAGCGGGTCGACCTCTACAGCACCGCTTTTCGCAGCGGAGGGTTGCGGCGACCGGGGTGACGAGTAGGTTGCGCCCCCGTGACGCCCGCAGTACCCGCCTCGACCCGTTCGCGCTCCGTTTTTGACCGCGCCCCGTGCCGCTCCACCCTGGGAGGGATCGCTGCGTTGCTGCTCGCGGCATGCGCGAACGATGGGGGCGACTTCGGCGGCGAGCGCGAACTTGGGACGAGCCAACAGGCGATTTCTACGACATTTTCAGCGACGCTCTCCGCTGCTTCCGCGAGCTATGTGCGCCCCAGTTTGGCGTCAACTCAGGGGAACCAAGCGGCGGCGACCTGGATCGATGGCGCCGGCCCCTTCCGATACTTGTTGCAGCCGTTCACCGTCGCACAGACCGGGAGCTACGACCTCGTTGTCACCGCGGCGAACTTGAACAGCCTCGATGGCGCCACCAGCGACACCGTCGTCTTTCTTTACACGCCCGGCTTCGCCCCCGGGACGCCGACGCGAAATGGTCTTGTCGCGAACGATGATCAACCGGCTTCTGTGCTCTCGGCGATCCGCGCTCAAACGCTGAATGCTGGGCAGATCTATTACCTCGTTCTTTCGACCTACAAGATCGAGACCTCGGGGACGGTCAACTTCTCCATCGATGGGCCGGGCGCGGCGACCCTCTCGCCGGCCGCCTCCCTCGACGTCGGCGGGCTCGCGTCGCCGAGCAACGCTTGCGCCGCCCAGAACGTCACCGTCACCGCGCGGACGCCGGCGGGGACCGTTGCGACCGGCTTCCGGGGGAGGATCCACTTCGCTTCCAGCGATCCGACGGCGACCCTCCCCGCCGATTATACCTTCGTCGCCGCCGACAACGGCGTGAAGGCCTTCCCGGTGACCCTGCGCCGCGTCGGCGACCAGACGGTCACGGTGACCGACGATTCTTTCAATCTTTACGGGGAGCAGTCGAACCTCACCGTCCGCCCGGGGACGCCGGGGAGCGTGACGCTCGTCTCCGGCGGTGGCCAGTCGACGACGCCGACCGCCCCGTTCGCGAACCCCTTCGTCGTCCGCGTGACCGACGGCTGCGGCGCCGGAAACCTCCTCGCCGATGCCCAGGTGAACTTCGTCGCGCCGGCGGCCGGCGTCTCCATCGGCTTCGGGGGCGGCGCCAACGCGCGGGCGGTCGCGACCGACGCCAACAGCCTCGCGACGGTGGTCGGTTTCGGCGGGACGAAGGTCGGCACGGCGACGATCACGGCGAGCGCCACCGCAAATGCCAATGCTTCCGTGCAGTTTTCGGCGACGACGACCGTTGGCGCGGCGACCGACATCTTCCGGATCTCCGGCTTCTCGCAGACGGCCCAGGTGCAAACGAACTACCTGTTGCCGCTGGTGGCGGGCGTCCGCGACGCGTGGGGGAACCCGGTCCCGAACTCGAAGATCGACTTCCTCCTGCCGAACGCCGGCGCGCGGGCGACGCTCTCCGCCCTTTCGGCGACGACCGGTGCCGACGGAAACGCCCAGGTGACGGCGATCGCAAACGGCGTCTCGGGGACGTTCACGGTAGAGGCGCGCTCGGTCGCGACGGGGACGTCTGCGCTGTTTCCGATGGAAAATCGGGCAGGTGCCCCTTCCAAGGTGACGCTTGTTTCCGGCGACGCGCAGAAGGCGGTCGTCGGCGAGCCGTTCCCGACGCCGTTGGCGGTGCTCGTTCGCGATGCGCTCAACAATCCGGTGGCCAACCTCGACGTCCGCTTTGATGCGCCGGCGGGCGGCGCGACGGCGGTCCTCGCGGCGACGACGGTGCGGACCGATGGCGACGGGAAGGCGCTCGTGAACGGGACGGCGGGGGACGTCGCCGGCGCGTACACACTCTTTGCGACGGCGCAGGGGGCCCAGGCACCCTTTGGTTTTTCCTTGGAAAACCTTGTTTCTGCGCCATCGACGATCACCTACCTCGCCGACAAAAACGGCACCCGGACGAACGTCGGCACCGCCTACGCGACGCCGCTGCGCTTCCAGGTGAAAGACGGCAAGGGGAACCCGGTCCCGCAGACGCGGATCGTGCTCACGGCGCCGACGACCGGCCCCTCGGTGCTCCTCGCGAGCAGCGAACTCCGGACCGACGCGACCGGGATCGCCCAGGCGGCGGTGACGGCGAACGCGGTCGCCGGCGTGGTGCACCTCACGGCGACCGCCGATGGCGTGCCGGTCACCGCCGATGTTTCTCTGGAAAATCTCGCGATTACGCCGACGGTCACCCTCACCGCCCCGGCAACGACGCCGGTGACCGACGAAGCCTTTTCGCTCAAGGGGACGGTTACCGTCCCCGGGACCTCCCTCCCCGCCTCCGGCCCGCTTCGCCTGCGCAGGAACGACACCATCGTCCAGAGCATCGCGCTCGCCAATGGCGTGGTGACCTTCCCGGTCGCGGGCCTCGCCGCGGGGACCTACGTCTTCGACGCCGATTACGCGGGGGACGACGGCCACTCCGCCGCCCGCTCGACGAAGCTGTCGCTGGTCATCCGAAATCCCGGGGAAAAACCGCCGATTGAAGAAGACGCCGGCGCCGACGCGAGCCCCGAGGCCCCCGCCTCCAGCAGCGGCGGGTGCGCGGTCGGCCCCCAGGCAGCAGGCTCGTCAGGTTCGCCGCTCGCGCCAGCAGCGCTTGGGCTTGGGCTCGTCGCGGCGGCTATCGTCGTTCGTCGACGAACGCGCGCGTAAGGGCCCGTCCGTTCGCGACGGCCAGCGAATTTGCGGGGAGCGGCGTCGCGAGAGACGGCGGGCCCACTTCAACAAGGGCCCGTCCGTTCGCGACGGCCAGCGAATTTGCGGGAAGCGGCGTCGCGAGAGACGGCGGGCCCACTTCAGCAAGGGCCCGTCCGTTCGCTCAGCTTTCGGCCGTCTCGCGGATCGTGAGGACCGGGACGGTGGCGGTGCGGACGAGATCCTCGGCGACGCTCCCGAACAGGAAGTGGCCGATGCCGGTGCGCCCGTGGGTGCCGACGATGAGCAAGTCGGGGGAATCCTTGGTGATCGCCGTCTGGATTTCGTCGGCGACGTCGCCGATCACGACGCGGGTCACGACGGCGCCGCCCGCTTTCTTGAACGGTTCGAGGATCGTCTCGAGCTCCTGCTCGCGGGCGACGAGGAGATCTTGAAGGGGGACCTGCGGGAGGCTCATGCCGAAGGGGGCGCCGAGCGCTTCGATGGGGACGGTCGCCGCCGGCGGGACGACGTGGAGGACGATGACCTTGGAGGAGAAGCGCTCCGCGAGGGCGACGGCGGTGTCGAGGGCACGCGCGGCGCAGGGGGAGAAGTCGTAGGGGACGAGGAGCGTTTTGAATTCCATGCGCGCACGCGCAGCAGCTGCTGTGCCGCGGCGAAACCTCCGTAAAGTCGCGACGTTTTGCGACAGACCGGCCCGTCGCTGGGGCGAACTGCCGCACGCTTTGCCGGGTGTGTGCCGAAATTGCGCGGAGGTGGCCTGAGGGTGGCCCGGGCCAGGCAAATCGGCCGTGGGCCAGGGGGGATCGGTGCCCGAATTTGCAAATACCCCGGGAAAACGGCGTTGGTACAGGCGTCGCCTGAGGGCGCGCCATGGGGACCCCCTTCGCGCGGCTGGAGCCGCTCCTGTTTGTGGCGCTGGCGCTGGCGATCGGTGTCTATGGCCTCTCGGCGCCAGTCGTCGCGGCGGCGGCGCTTGGGATGCTTGTGCTCGTGACCCGAGCCTCCGGAAAGCGGCGGCATACACTGGCATTTCTTGTCATTTTCGTCGCATTACTTGGAGGTTTCGTCGCCCGCAGGCAGGTGCGCGCCCACGAAGCGAAGCGCTGGGAGCTCGTGACGCGCCTCGGCGCCCCCCGCCGCTGCGAGGGGGACGGGACGGTCGTCACCTCGCCGGTCGTCCACCGGAGCGCGGATGGGGTCAGCGTGCGGCTCGTCGTCGACGCCCAAGAACTCCTCTGTGACGTGCCGGAGGACTCCCAAAGCGCCACGATCACCGGGCAGCTCGGCACGATCCGCGTGCAAATTCATGGGCATGGCGAAGACGCCGAAGGCGCGCGGCGCGGCGATCGCGTCCACTTCATCGCCGATTTGGCGGCGCCGACCCGCTTCCTCTTCGCCGAGCTCCCCGATCCCCGGTGGAGCGAGGCGGCGCGCGGGGTGCTCCTCTCCGGTGGCGCCCTCGACGTGCTGCGGACCGGCCGCGGAGTCACGCCGGGCGGCCTCGTCGATGCCCTTCGCAACAGCGTACGTGCGCGAATTTCTGCGACCTTCTCCGCCGACACCGACGGCTTCGCGCGGGCGCTCGTGCTCGGTGAAAACGACCTCGCCCCCGACGACGATCGCGCCTTCCGGGACGCCGGCCTCTCCCACCTGCTCGCCGTCTCCGGGATGCATATCGTCCTCGTCGTCGCCGGCCTCGTGCGCGCGCTTGCCTGGCTTTTTGCGCGGATCGTGCCGCTCGCCGCCCGCTACGACACCCAGAAGCTCGCCGCCGCCTGCGGGATCCCGCTCACGATTTTGTACGCCGATTTCGCCGGAGGGAGCGGGTCGGCCTGGCGGGCGGCGGTGACGGCGTCGCTCGCATTCCTGATGACCGCCCTCGGTCGGCGCGCCCCGGCCCTTCGCCACCTCGCCGCGGCGCCGCTCCTCCTTTCTTTGGGAAATCCGCTGGTTGTGACCGACGTATCCTTCCAGCTGTCGGCAGCGGCGACCTTCGGCCTGCTCGTGTTTGCCCGCCCGATGACGGTGCTTTTGAAGCGGATTGTGCCGCTCCAACAGCTCGCCGGCCTCGTCGGCCTCGCCGGCCTCGCGGAACCGCTGGCGACGACGCTCGCGGCGACGATCCCGACGGTGCCGCTCTTGGCGCGCCTCGGGGGCCGCCTGCCGTTGCTCGCGGTGCCGCTCAACGGAATTGCGGTGCCGATCGGCGAACTTGCAGCGCTCCCGATCTGCCTCGTCCACCTGCTCGCCGGCCCGATCCCTCCCCTCGAACAGGGGCTCGCGACCGCCGGTGGAGGGGCGCTCCGGCTCCTGGTGCCGCTCGCCCGCTTCGGCGCCGACGCCCCCGGGTGGAACGTCCCGCCGCCGACCCCCCTCCAAGGGGCTGCCCTCGCGCTCGCCGCCCTCCTCGCGGTGGCCCGGTTCGCGCCGCCGACGCCGGACGCCCCCGCCCTACTCTCCCCGGGTCAAAAACACGCGCTTACCGCAGGGATCGTTGCCCTTTTTGCCGTCGTCGCTGGCGCCGAGATCGCCATCCTTGGCAAGGGGCGCGGCGAGCTCGTCGTCACCCACCTCGACGTCGGCCAGGGGGACGCCACGCTGATCACGTTGCCTTCGGGGAGGCTCCTGCTCGTCGACGGGGGCGGCTTCGTCGGCAGCCCTGTCGATCCCGGCGTGCCGATCGCGGCGCTGCTTCGGGCCCGTCGCCGGGATCGCGTCGATGTTGTTGCCCTTTCCCATCCCCATCCCGACCATTTCGGCGGCCTCACGACGGCGACCGCTTTCGTCTCCGTCGGGCGCTTCTGGTCGGTCACCGGCGATGCGGGCCCAGCGGAGATCCCACCGGTCGCGGCGCTCCGAAAACACTTGGAAGTTCGGGGTGCGAGCAGCCTCGGCCCCCGCCAGCTCTGCGGCGATCACCCCATCGAAGACGGCATCGTGGTCCGAATCCTCGCGCCGTGCCCCGGCGTCCACGAGGGCTGGAGTACCAACGACAACTCCCTGGTCTTCCAGGTGATTTCCCCCTACGGGCGCGCCCTCTTCGTCGGGGATGCCGAGCGCGACGCCGAAGAGGCGCTCGTCGCCAGCTACGGCAGCTCCCTCACGAGCGATCTCCTCAAAGTCGGCCACCACGGGAGCCGCACCTCCTCGGGGGCCCCCTTCCTCGCCGCGGTACAGCCCAAGCTTGCCGTCGCCTCGAGCGGCCTGCGCAACCGCTTCGGACACCCGCATCCCCGCACGGTCACTCGCTTTTCCGAGGAGGGGATCCCACTGTTGGTCACGTCACGCACCGGGGCGGTCACCGTCCGCTTCACCGCCGAGGGGCTCCGCATCGCGACGGCGGGCGAAGGGCTTTTGGCGCCATGAGCGCCGCACGGGTGGCTAGGCGGCGGCGTTTTGCGTGGAGTCTTGAACCTTTATGACGATCACGGTGACGTTGTCGCGGCCGCCGAGGTCGTTCGCCTTGGCGATAAGCGCCTCGACCGCCTTCTGGGGGTCGCTGCACTGGCGGAGGAGCTTCTCAATCATCGGCTCTTCGACCATCTTCGTGAGGCCGTCCGAGCAAAGCAGATAGACATCGCCCGCTTGCGGCTTGCCGACGAGCATGTCGACGGTGACGTTCGGAGCGACGCCGACCGCCCGCGAGAGGCGGCTCGCGAGAGGGCCGCGGACGCCGAGCTCGGCGAGGGTGTGGTCCTTCGTGATCTGCTCGAGGACGTTGTTGCGGAGCCGGTAGACGCGGCTGTCGCCGACGTGGCCGATGTAGACGCGCTGCTTGCGGAGGGCGAAGTGGCAGGCGACCATCGTCGTCCCCATTTTCGCGAGGTCCCGCGTCTCGTGGGAGGCCTTGTGGACCGCTTCGTTGGCGACGCGGATCGCATCGGCGAGGCGGTTGGCGTGGACCGGGAGGCGCTCGTCGAGGACGTTCGTCGGGCGGGCGGCGTCGTTGATGAGGCCGGTGACCGTCTCGACGGCGAGCTTGCTCGCTTCGGCGCCGCCGCGGTGACCGCCCATGCCGTCGGCGACGATGTAGAGCCCTTTGTTCTCGACGATGCCGAGGGTGTCTTCGTTCCGCTGGCGCTTCTTGCCGCGATCGCTCTGGCCGCACGCGGAGACGAGGATCAGCGGATGGGTGCGGGTCGGTTCGTCGGGCTCCGCCTCCGGGTCGACGAGGCTCGGCACGACCGGTACGCCGCTGCCCCCTTCGGTCTGGCCGAGATCGACATCCAAATCGATCACATCGGAGATCGAGCCCTCGACCTGCCCCTCGGCAGAGATCGTCGGCAACGCGATCGGCGGGAGGCTCGCTTTTTTGCTGCGCGGGAGCTTCGCGGCGGCGCGCACCGGCTTCTCGGCGTCGTCACGGGGCGAAGCCTCGTCCGAACCGATCCCTGGTCCTGGCGCCGGCTTCCGGAGGAGCGCCAGAATCCCAATCATCGCGACGACGCAGACGGCGATCGAAATCCAAAGTATTTTCGTACCTCGACGGACGGCGCATGACGCGGAACGCGTCCGTCCGCGAAGCGGGAGACGGCGCGGAGTTCGCAACCAACGCCTTTGAACTCTACATGAAAGCGGGGGTGCGCCGCCAGTTCCGCAACCACACTTTGCGCGTGTCCGTACACTTCGCTGCCACCTTCCCCCCGATGCGGGTCAGGAAGGCAACGCGACGCGGACGACGACGGCGGTGACGTTGTCGATGCCGCCGTTCGTGTTCGCCATCGTCACAAGCTCGCTCGCGGCGCGCTCGGGGTCGGCAAATTCGCCGAGAATATGGCCGATCAGGTCGGTGGGGACCGTCTTCGTGAGGCCGTCCGAGCAGAGCAGGTAGACGTCGCCGGGGAGCGGGCGGTCGAGGATCATGTCGATCTTTACGCCGGGCGAGATGCCGATGGCGCGGGCGAGGCGGTTGCCGTGGGGACCGCGGACGCCGAACTCGGTCTCCATCGTATGATCGCGGGTCACCTGCTCAATTTCGCCGCCACGGAGCCGATAGCAGCGGCTGTCGCCGACGTGGCCGACGTAGAGGCGCTGCTTGTTCGGCACGAACTGGGCGACGACGAGGGTCGTCCCCATGCCGGCGTAGTTCGGGTCGGCGCTCGCTTCGCGGAAGATGGCGTCGTTCGCTTCGGAGACGGCGGTCGCGAGGCGGGCGGCGCGGCGCGGGAGCTCGCCGTCGAAGGGGGTGTTCGCGATTTCGCCCATCGACGGGCCGGCCGGCTTCCAGGCGACGGTCACGCAGGCCGGTTCGTCGGCGGCAAGATCGGCGGCGACCGCCTCTTCGAAGCGCCGGCGGACGACATCGACGGCGAGGTTGCTCGCCCGCGCGCCGCCTTTGTGGCCCCCCATGCCGTCGGCGACGACGTAGAGCCCCTTGGCCGCATCGACGAAGAGGGCGTCTTCATTCTGTTTCCGGCGCTGGCCGCGGTCCGAACTCCCCGAGCCGTCGACGACGACGAAGGCGCCGGTCCGGGTCGGCTCGTCGTCTTGGGCGGAGAGATCGGCGAGCCAGGGGACGACGGTGACATCCGGGGGGCGGATCGGATCGGCATCGATCTCAATCGCGAGCTCATCGTCGAGGTCGCCGATCAAGGAACCGGCGGGGGCGAGCGTCGGGATCCGCGGTCCCGAGGGGGGATTGGCCGGGGCAGGTGGGCTCGGCGCCACGAGCACGCGGACCTGGGGCGGATCGCTCGCGTGCGGTTCGTCGGGTGCCGCCTTTGGCGCCTGTTTCAGGGCTGGCGTCGTGCGGCCACGCAGAAGCAGGTAGACGACGACGGCAACGGCAGCGACCAAGACGGCGCCCGCCACTGCGAGCGTGAGGGTCGGTGTGAACAGCGCGTCCGGTGAGTTTGCGTCTGACACAGGTCGCTGACCGTACCCTATCGCGCGCACCGCTACGAGGTCGCCGCGCAAAAAAACGGCGCTAGCGCGCGAAGCGGTACAGCACGAAGCCGGCGACGCTGAGCAGGACGGCGAGGGCCGCGAACGCCCCGAAAACCGCGAGCGATCGGCGCCCGGGATCGCGGGGCTTCACGTGGGTCGGTCCGTCGGGATCGCCGAGGGCCAGTTGGTGCATTTCGCCACGACGAATTGCGTTTCGCGACGCCGGATCGGAGAACGCCTGCCAATTCGGCGCCCCCGGCGGCGGGAGTTCGCGGGGCCGGTCTGGCTGCGGTTCTGGTGGAGGGACCGGTTTCGCCGCGTCTCCGCGCGGCGCATCGCTCGGCGCGGGAATCCCCGTGAGCACCAGCACGGCGCGCCCGAGGGTCACCACCGCCCCGTGGCGCCACGCCTGCCAGGCGCGCGGCTCCACCGGCTGACCGCCGATTTGCACGCCGTGCTTGGAGCCGACGTCGCGCAGCAGCACCTGAAGGCCGTAGCGACGGATCTCCGCGTGGGCCGTCGAGACGGTCGGGTCGTCGATGGCGAGGTCCCCCGCGCGGCCGACGGTGTGCACCAGGCCGTCCCCGAGCACGAGGCCCCGCGGCGGGAGCCCCTGATGGGCGACAAGCACCATCGGCCCGGCAAAATCGACCACGATTTCATCCTCTCGTCGCGGCGAAGCAGCGAATTTGCTGGCAGCGGCGTCGCGAGAGACGGCGGGCCCAAGGGGACTGGGCCCCAAGTGCTC
The DNA here is from genome assembly GCA_020720045.1 of Sorangium cellulosum. Taxonomy (GTDB): domain Bacteria; phylum Myxococcota_A; class Polyangia; order Polyangiales; family Polyangiaceae; genus JAAFHJ01. The sequence continues at coordinate 14,038 of DYPH01000122.1, forward strand.
CCGGGCGAGGGCGCCGGTATGCCCGCCGAAGGGGGAGACCTCCTCAACAACGGGGACCGGTGCCGGCGGCCGGCGCGTCGGAGAAATGCGAACGATCAGGCGCACATCTCCGATACGGATCTCGTTCCCATCGGCGAGCACGCGCGTCTCGCCGCTCCGAAGGCGCACGCCCCCGGCAAAGGTCCCGTTGGTGCTCCCGAGATCGCGAAGGGTGCAATGGCTCCCGGAGGCATCGAGGCGCGCATGGGCCTCACTCGTCCCGACGCCCCCAAAGAGGCCGCGCCCAAGGGTGATCCCACCGACCACCGGCCGCGGCGGCCCCGGCGGAGCGATCGGTTCGAGATACACCTGCATCAGAGCGGCGGGACCCTACCGAAGCGGGCACCGCCTCTCAAGATTTCGGGGGACGTCCGACCTTTTCAAGTTAGCGCGAGGCACCAGGGCGCCAAGTACGGCTGGCGGAGTACCGCGCGATGGCGGCATCAAGAGAGGCGAGTGCGCCTTTTGGCGTCGTATCGACTTGACGAACCGCCGCGGCCAACTTCGTGAGCGCAGCGGCGACGTGCGAGAGCGAAGACGCGTTCGGCTCGGGAAGGGGGGAAGTCGACAGTCCCCGCAGAGCCTTAGCCGCTTCCGGAAGGTCCTTGCGGCGTTTCGTGACGAGTTCGACGAGGGCGGCGTCGACGAGCGGCGCACCGCAGTGGAGGAAGGCGCTGGACAGATAACAGCCCAAGAGCTTTGAGAATCGGAGTGCTTCTTGCTCCTTCGTTGCAACAGCAACCTTCTGGGCGCGGAGCCAGTCGTCAAGTTCCTCCTCCCAAAGGACCGGGCCTCCGAGCGGCCGAAGGGGCCCCCGGGGAGGCTTGGCCAAAAGCAATATGCTTGGCGAGTTCCGCGTCCCAACGGACCACCGTAGGGTGCCTCGGAGGCTCAAACGTCCCGAACAGGTCCGGGATCGCGGTCGACCGACTCTTCATACGTCCTCATCGTAGCAAAGGAAGTCAAACACCACCCGCGCGGCATTCGCAGCGGCCTGGGTGCGATTCGCTTCGTAGTCCGTTCCCGTACGCGATTGCCAACGTTTCCCCGGTCCGAACATTCGCCGCGCCGCGGGCACGCGGCGAGCACATCTCACGCGCCGGACTTTCGCTCGCGTTATGCAAAAATGCCGTCGCTGAGCGAATTTCAGGCGTCGAGGCCCGTAATTCGCTCACGCTATTCAGAAATGATCGGTCGATCCCCCGTCCGGAACGCTCGCTATGCAAAAATGATCGGTCAACGCCCGCCCCGAACCCTCGCTGAGCGAATTTCAGGCGTCGAGGCCCGTAATTCGCTCACGCTATTCAGAAATGATCGGTCGATCCCCCGTCCGGAACGCTCGCTATGCAAAAATGATCGGTCGAGCCCTCGTTCGGAACGCCTGATAGGTTCGGGGCGGGTGTTGGGTCCTCGTTCCGAACGCCTGATAGGTTCGGAACAGGTGTTGGGTCCTCGTTCCGAACGCCTGATAGGTTCGGAACAGGTGTTGGGTCCTCGTTCCGAACGCCTGATAGGTTCGGGACGCGGGGTCGGTGCCCGTTCGGAACGCCTGATAGGTTCGGGGCGGGCCAAGCCCCAAGCGGCAAAGCCCACTTCCGCCGAGGCGCGCGCGTTGTGTGCTAAATTCGCGGCATGGTTGTTGAAGAGCCCCGTCCTGACATCCTCCACAAACCCTTGGAGCGTGCTCCGATTTCGCTCCCAGTCACGGTGCGCGACCTGGTGGCGCGGGTCGCCGACGGACGGATCCGCGTCCCCAACTTTCAGCGGCCGCTCCGGTGGCGCGCGGAAGACGTGGTGAAGCTCTTCGACAGCGTGCTCCGTGGGTACCCGGTCGGCGCGTTGCTCTTCTGGCGGCACCCCTTTAAAGCGGGTGAGGTGAAGGTCGGTGGCGCGGCCGTCGCTGTGAACGCGACACCAGATGGCTGGTACATCGTCGATGGACAACAGCGCACAACGGCGCTCGCCGCGGCACTCCTCGAACTCAACCACGAGGAGGACAAGCGCTGGAAGGTCAGCTACTGGCCTGACACTCGGTCTTTCGCTTCGGATGCCGACAGAGCTCCGATCCCGGGAAGGTCGGTCCCTCTGAGCGTCCTTGGCGACCTTCGTCGCCTCGGGCGCTGGTTCCGCGACTGCACCCTTTCTGAGGTCGAGCAGCAAGACGTTGAACGCGTTCAGCAACGGATCCTCGACTATTCACTTCCCGCCTACCTGATGGAAACGGAAGACCCGGAGCCGCTGCGCGGGGTCTTTGCGAGGCTCAATAGCTCCGGGGTCGGCATGCGGGCCGTCGAGGTCTTCGACGCACTCCTCGGGAAAGATGCCGACGTCACGGAGACCCGTCCGGCCTCGCTCCTCGACCGCCTCCAATCCGCCTGCGATCTCGACTACTTTGGGCTCCCCCCCCGCGAAGAGGTGCTCAAGGCGCTCTTGGCGATGAGCGGCCACGACCCCTCAAAGCGCCTCGAAAAACTTGGAGAAACCGCCGCGAGTACCCTCGTTCCGGAGGCGGACGTCACGACGGCACTGCGACGGACCGTCGCCTTTCTCCAGGCGCCCCACAACGCCCCCGAAGTGCCCGGCGCCGGTATCCCCACCTACGCGTTCCTTCCCTACCCGGTCGTCTTCGCGATCCTCGCCAAGTGGTTCCATTTCTTTCCCGAACCCGACTTCAGCACGCGCCAGCTGCTCTCCCGTTGGGTGTGGCGTGGAGTGAGCACAGGCGTCCACCAGCGCGCCGCAGTCTCCGAGATGCGCGACCAGGTCGCGTCGATCAAGGAGAATGACCTTCAAGGCTCACTGAACCGCCTTCTCCGCGCTGTCGCTTCCGAAACGCCCGTTCGTTGGGACCTCCGACCGTTTTCATCGCGCAGTGCAACGAGCCGGGTGGAGTTGCTCACTTTACTTACGTTCCGCCCGCAAGACGCGAACGGCCCGGTCCATTGGCGCTCGTTGCTTCAAGCGGGAGAGCGGGTGGCGCGCGAGGTGCTTCACGCACAAAAGCAAGAGAACCTGGGGGAGAACGACCGCAAGCTCGCGCGAACCGTCGCCAACCGCGTGCTCCTCGACAGCCGTTCGTCGGGACTCGACGGCGAGTTTCGCACCTGGAAGTGGCCGAAGCACCGAGAGCGCATCGAAAGTCATGCGATGGACGAGACGAGCTTCGGATTCCTGCTCGCGAAAGACCACGCAGCGTTCCTACATTACCGCGCTGAGCGAATCCGCACCGAGGTGACGGCGTTCCTCCACGCGCGGACCGGTTTCGACGCGCCGACTTACCGTCCCGTCGAGCACTACCTCGACTTCGATGGCGGACGGCCGTGAAGCACCCGACGAAGCTGCAAGTTCGGCTCCCAGGGCGGGTCATCGGCGTCCTCGAACAGCACAAGAGCGGCGTGATCTCGTGGACGCCCGATCTGAGCTGGCAGTTGAACCCGCTCCCGACGCTCAGTGCGGACCTCGCGTTGCGCACGTCGTTCGTCACCACCAACGGTCTCCTCCCCGCGTGGTTTGAGAACCTCCTGCCCGAGTACGACGAACGTCAGCCGAAACGGCTCCGGCAGTACTATTGCGAACGGCTGAAGATTAAGCCGACTCAGTCGTTTCGGTTGCTTGCTGCGCTCGGTCGCGACCTCCCGGGCGCCGTCGAGCTTTCCGTTGTGGACGAAGCGCCCTCGGGGCCGCTGCTAAACGCGGGCGATGCGGACGTGGAAGACGCGGGCATGCGCTTCTGCTCGGTCGCCGGCATGCAGCTCAAGTTCTCGATGTCCCTCGTCCAAGACGGGTTCGTCCTCGGCGCTCAGCGGGGGGCGCGCCAGTTCCTGGTAAAGCTCCCCGGCCGTTTCGACGGGTCCGACGGTGCCGACCTGGTCGCCGTCGAATACGCGACGATGAACTGGGCCCGCGCGTCTGGGTTCGAAGTGCCTCCTCACGAAATCATCGGCACAGAAACGCTCCATGGGATTGATGAAGGGTGGGTCGCATCGAAGACGGCCTTCGCCATCGAGCGCTTTGATCGCCCGGCGAACGGCGCGAAGGTGCACATCGAAGACCTCTGCCAAGCACTCGGACTTCCACCAAGTTGCAAGTACGGGGAGCTTGAGAAGGGCATCTTCGGGGCACACGCGCTCGTGAAGTTCCTCACCGACCAGGGGGGCGAACCGGTGGGTCGCGAAGCGGCGCGGCGCCTCGGCTTCATCATCGCAAGCGGGAACAACGACGCCCACTTGAAGAACTGGTCGCTCCTCTGGGGCGCTGGTGCACGTCCAACGCTCACCCCTTGCTACGATCTCGTGGCGACCGTCGCGTGGCCAGACACGTTCGGTTGGGGGCTGCCCGGGGGGCCGTCGCTCCCGCTGCGCTTCGGGAAGGAAACGCACTTCCGCCTGCTCGATGCGATCGCCCTCAACGAGCTCGCCAAGCGCGCCGACCAGCCGTGGGTCCTTGAGGAGTTTTTTCGGGGCATCGACGCGGCCCTAG
>DYPH01000123.1:0-13415 GCA_020720045.1 Sorangium cellulosum
TCACCGGTAGCGCGGGCGCGGTCGTCCCTGTCCCCGCGCACGCGGGGGTGAACCGCATTCGATGTGCGCGCGCTTGCTACAGGAAGCCCTGTCCCCGCGCACGCGGGGGTGAACCGGCGAGTGGGAGCGTCAGGAACTCGCGGAGCTCCCTGTCCCCGCGCACGCGGGGGTGAACCGGACGTGCAATCGCTCGTTAAAGCGGCTGTAGACCTGTCCCCGCGCACGCGGGTGAACCGAAGGGCAACAAAACCGCCAAAGTTACCGTCATCCTGTCCCCGCGCACGCGGGGGTGAACCGCAGGCGAGCCGTTTGAACCGCCTACAACCGACCCTGTCCCCGCGCACGCGGGGGTGAACCGCGGCACGCAAGGCGCGGTGGAAGAACCTCAAGCCTGTCCCCGCGCACGCGGGGGTGAACCGGCGCCCCACCCGCTCACCGGCGGCGGCTACCTCCTGTCCCCGCGCACGCGGGGGTGAACCGTGATGGGGCATGGCGTCGACGCGGCAACCGACCCTGTCCCCGCGCACGCGGGGGTGAACCGCCCAGCGAAGGCACCGCGTCGTAACGGTCAGCCCTGTCCCCGCGCACGCGGGGGTGAACCGCTGAATAACGACCAAAACGCGGCCGCTTTCGCCCTGTCCCCGCGCACGCGGGGGTGAACCGGGAAGGGGGCCCCTGCTTTGTCCAGCCCGCTACCTGTCCCCGCGCACGCGGGGGTGAACCGACGGGACACTGACCGCCGACTTGCAGCATGTCCCTGTCCCCGCGCACGCGGGGGTGAACCGGTGGCTGTCAAAGGCCCGCAGCCTCGCCTTCCCCTGTCCCCGCGCACGCGGGGGTGAACCGTCCGTTCAGCAGGACAACAAAAACACAGCGAACCTGTCCCCGCGCACGCGGGGGTGAACCGCGGTTAAGCGTCAGCCTCCATGAGCTAGAAACCCTGTCCCCGCGCACGCGGGGGTGAACCGTGCGGCGGGATGGGCGCGGGGGGTGGCTCCACCCTGTCCCCGCGCACGCGGGGGTGAACCGGCCCCACAAGCCCGCAAGTCGCTGTCCCCGCGCACGCGGGGGTGAACCCGAAATTCCCTTGCCGCAATGGGCAGGAAATACGCTGTCCCCGCGCACGCGGGGGTGAACCGCCGATCGGAGCGAAATGCCCCCGCTTTCATCCCTGTCCCCGCGCACGCGGGGGTGAACCGGTACAGAGTACCCGCGGGCCATCCTGCCACGACCTGTCCCCGCGCACGCGGGGGTGAACCGAAAATGCAGACCCGGTACATCGTGCGCTGCGTCCTGTCCCCGCGCACGCGGGGGTGAACCGACGTTGCGGTCGCAGGCGCCGGCGACGCCGGGCCTGTCCCCGCGCACGCGGGGGTGAACCGAAAACGGCGACCACCGAAGCCGCGCAGGCGGCCCTGTCCCCGCGCACGCGGGGGTGAACCGGCCAGAAGCGCCCAGCTCGCCGCAGCCGAAGCCCTGTCCCCGCGCACGCGGGGGTGAACCGCATGTTGACTGTGTAACAGGTTCGGCGCCCATGCTGTCCCCGCGCACGCGGGGGTGAACCGCGCTGCACGGCGCGGCTGAACGCGAGCCGCCCGCTGTCCCCGCGCACGCGGGGGTGAACCGCGACGGGGACATGGGGACGACGCCGGAGACCTGCTGTCCCCGCGCACGCGGGGGTGAACCGTCGTCGTCGGTGTCAAACTCGCTGCGAAAAAGCCTGTCCCCGCGCACGCGGGGGTGAACCGGCCCCACAAGCCCGCAAGTCGCTGTCCCCGCGCACGCGGGGGTGAACCCGAAATTCCCTTGCCGCAATGGGCAGGAAATACGCTGTCCCCGCGCACGCGGGGGTGAACCGCCGGCAGAGGGGCTGAGAGGGTCGCGAAGAGCTGTCCCCGTGCGGGCGGGTCGCGAACGAACGGCCCACCCCACTTTTCGCTTGCCGGCCATCGGTGCCTGAATACCGTTCGCGCGATGAGTAAGAAGAAAGACCTCTCTGAGCAGTCGGCCGCGGAACTCACAAAGACCGTCGCCGACGCAACCCTCCTCATTGAGTCGCTCCGTTCCTCGCTGCCGGGGCTGATTACCTTGCGGGCGGAAGAACGGAAGGCGACCAGCGGCCGTTTCCGCGCGGACGAGCCGGCGGCCCTCGAAGCGGTGCTGGATGTTGCCGACGCCCATCCGGGGGCATTTTCGGTGCTCGCGGGGGCCGACAATGGCTCTGACCCGGCCGTCTTTGAAACCAAGCTTCTCCGTGAGCGCCTCCAAGCGACCGGCGCGCTCGTGCAGCTGGCCGACGTCCTCGAAGAGCTCGCTCGCGACGTCCGCGACACGCAACTTACGCTGGGCGAAGCGGTGCGCGGGCCGGTGCTTGCCGCCTATGAGATCGCGAAGGTCCTCGCCAAGCACGACCCGAAGACCAAGAGCACCCTCGCGCGGACGATGGACTTCTACGCGCCGCCGCGCGCTCCGAAGGCATCGAAGACCTGAGCCGACGAAGCCGCTCCGAACGCGAGAAACCCCGTAGGCGTGGCCTGCGGGGTTTCTCTTTTGAGGGACGGGCGACGAGGACGGCTTCTTCAGGAATCCTCGTCTTCACCGCTGCCGCTGGGAATGTACGCGACTGCGCCCATCTCCCTGGCCCGGAGGACGCGCGCTTCCAAGTCGCGAACCTCGCCGATGCGGAACCGCGAAAGGGGCCCCTCCGGATCGTGGCCGACGACGTCGCGGTAGAAGGCGTTGAGATCTTGAGGAATCGGGTACTTCTTCCGCTGCATGTACGTGAGCAGCGCGAGATCGCGGGTCACGAAGCTGCGCGGCAGGCACTCGACGATCGCCCCCTCGACTTCGTCCCACGCTTCGCCCCGCTCGCCGCGCCGCTTGGAGCGCTCATCGCCGTCGGTCACGAACCGATCGCCGGGGAGCGCCGGTTGATCGCGATCGAGGAGGGGGAACGCCGTGAGCACGTATGCGTATTCGGGCACGCTAAGCCCGTAGAGGTCGGCGACGATCGCGTCGATCTCCGCACGCAGGGTCGCGCGCTTTGCGGAGTCGCGTTCGGCGGTAGCGTACGTCCATGCGGAGGCGCTTACTGCTTTCGAAAGAGGCGCCAGTTCGGGGACCAGTGAATTGAGCTTCAGTGTCGGAAGATCAAGCAATGAGGGGACGCAGTCGGATGGCGGCGTCGGAATCGCGCGGACGTACAGCCAGTTGAGCGTCGTCGAGACGCGCATACGGATTAGAAAATCCCAGACAAAGGATGAGAGGATGGGCTGAAGGCGACCCACCAATGGTGCTTTAAGAGTCGGTACTTTGTTTCCCGCCGCGCTGGCGGGACTGATCATTGCGGCCAACATGGTTCGTTCGTTGGTCGCGCCGGTTACGTCGCAGAAGCCGATACGTACCCCTGGCTCAATGCCTCCATCGACGGGGCAAACAAAGACGCGCGGAACGAGCACCTTTGCCTCCATCGGCTCGATCTCCCAGAGCGCTTTGCGCCCCTCGCCCGCGAGGTAACGCTTCTGGGCCGGGTCGAAGTTGTGGACCATGCGCCCCTCGTAGAGCGCCGTGTAGATCCCCCCGACGACGATGCGATCGGCGTCTCGCAGCCCCTTGTCCGCCGGGGCGTAGAAGTATCCCTCGCGCTCCGTGTAGCCCCGCTTTCGGTAGTACTCGGCCGAAGCGGCCACCCAGTACTCCCCGCCGGGCGGGAGTGACGCCGGGAGCCCCGCGACTGGACCGGGGCCGTTCTGGATTTTCGTCCACGTGCCATCCGCCCCTCGGACCGGCAGGACCTGCGTAAATCCCCGCTCGGTCATCCACGCGCGGTGCTTGAAAAGCCACGCGTCGTTGGTCATGTCGAGTTCCCGCGCGTACTTTACGCCCCAGCCGCTGGCGGGGGCCCCCAAGCGCGGAAAGTCCCTGTGGAGGCGCGCTACAAGCTCCGCTTCGCGGGCGCTCTTGAGATCGATCAGCGCGCTATTGCTGGGGCTGATCGCAGCGATCCGGTCGGCGGAGAGGGTTACGAGGCGGCTCTCCAAGCTGTCGAGGCTGTCGCCACTCCGGAGCATAAACGCCGCCGGAAACGTGTGCGTCGCCGACGGCAGCGTGCGCTCGGCAATCAGCGTCGTAAACTTGAAACGCGTGTCGATATCGAAGGCCCACTTGCGGTAGTTCTCAAACGTTAGAACACGCGTGACCGAGGTCTCTTCAAAGAGCAGTCGCCGGAGCGCCGTGCAGCCGTCCCCCGCCCATAGCGTGCTCGGAACGACGAGGCCGAGCTGGCCGCCGGCTCGCACCGACTTCACCGCCCGCTCGACGAAGAAGCGGAAGAGATCGGGGTCGCCGCCGGTCTTCTTGCCCTCGACCACAGCGGTCTGGTGCTCGTACATCCCGGCGTTCGCAAGGAAGTCGAGGTACGCCTCGATGCGCGCTTGGTACTCTTCGAAGCCGGCGCGCAAGGCGGGGTTGGCCGCTTCAAGGGCGGTGATCAGCTTGTCGAGGGAGGGCCCCTGGGTGTTGGCGACATCCTCGGAGAAGGCGCCGTAGTAGTCCCGTTTTGCCGGCTTCAGCTTGTCCCACGGGGGATTGCCGACGAGCCCATCAAAGCCGCCCCCCGAGCGGAGCTTTCCGTCGTCGTCAAAGAACACATCGGGAAATTCCAGCTCCCAATGGAAGAAGCGCAGGAGCCGCATCCCCTGGCCGCCGCCGGCGAGCCCATACCCTTCACCCCGCGCTGCGCGGGCGCGCTTTACGAGCGGCGTGTCGCTGAGCAGCTCGACGCCCTGGCTCCGGAGGACGTCGGACGTCTGCGCGCACGACGTACGCAGCCGCGCGTAGGTGCCGTGATCGGGGTCGAGATATTCGGAGACGAGGCTGGGATCGGCGGGGTCGAGAAACCCTTGGAGGCACCAGAGGTCGCCGAGGAGGCGGTGGGCGGCGAGGCGCGCCTCGACCTCCTTTTCGTAGGCGATCGCCTTCTGCTTCACGTCGGCGGCCTTGTCGCTCGGTCGCGCCAGGAGGAGCTTCATCTGGGCGAGCACGCCCGACACCACGACGGGGTCGAGGGGGAGCGCAAACGCGAGCTGCCCTTCCAGAGCCGCCCCCTTCTTCTTGGCGGCCTTTTTTGCCGTCTTGCCGGCGGCCGTCTCTGCGACGGTTGGCGTTTCGGCCGGCTTCGCCACCGGACGTGGAATCCACGTGGCGCCGTTTCGCGTCGGCTTTGCGAGCAGGTACGGACTCTGAATGCCTGCCACCGGCGCCCCAATCAACGCGTTCCCGCACTTGAGATGGTGATCGAGGAAGGAGAGCGGCTTCCCCTTTGCGGCGCTGTGTAGCCACAGAGCCACCTTCGCGAGCTCCACCGCCATCGGATTGACGTCGACGCCGTAGATGCACGACTCGACAACCCGGCGCTTCCAGTAGGCAAATTCGAGGGGGCCGTTGTCGCGGGGCGCTTCGGGATCGGCGGGGTCGAAGCGGAGGGTGAGGTCCCAGGCGATGACGTCGACAACCTTGACCAGAAAGTGGCCGGAGCCCATGGCGGGGTCGACGATCCGCAGCGTCAGGACCGCCTCGGCGGTTGGCGTTCGTGCGGGCGCGAGGAGCGGCGCGAGCGTGTCGCGGACGACCTGCTCGACGAGGACGTCGGGGGTGAAGTAGCTCCCGCTCGCCTTCTGGTCGCCGTTCTGGCTCCGGAGTTGGAGGAGCGTCACCCCGTGCTTGCGGACGCTGACAAAGCGCTGGCCGAGGAGCCCCTCGTAAATGTCGCCGAAGTCGCGGACGTCGAGCTCCGCGTAGGGGACCGGATCCCGTTCGTCGTCGCTCAAGTAGATCAGCGCGCGGAGGACTTCGTAGACGACGTCGTCCCGGAGCCGCAGATCCGAGAGCCTCGGGTGCTTCTCGCGATCAAAGAGGCCTCCGTTGTAGGGCGGCACGCCGTAGTCGCCGCCGCGGTCGACGAGTTCAAACAGGCGGACGAGCTTGCTGTATCCCGCGCTGACTTGCGTCCGCTCGTGGGCGGAAATTCCCTTCACGTCGCGGAAGATCGACGCGGTGGAGGCGGAGCGCGCGTAGGGGGTCTCGGCGCCGACGTCGCTCTCCATCGGCAGGAGGTTTTGGGCCTCCGCCTTGAGGACGAACAACAGCCGGTAGAGAAAGATCAGCGCGTGTTCGCGAAGCTCGTCGAGCTGGGCTTGGTCGGGGACCGCCGGATACTCGTTCCCTTCGTGCTCGCAGAAGCCCCGCGCGAGGCGCTCAACCGCTTCGTGGGCGCGCTCCCGCAGGATGTCACGCACGCGCCGCGTCTCTGCTTCGCTCTCGCGTAGGAGCTCGTCGAGGTACCCGCCACCGACGGCCGGTGGTCCAAACAGCAGGAAAAATTGGGCGAAGGTGCCGAGGGCAGCTTGCTCGGTCGGCGGTGTCTCACCGCGCAAGGACTCCAAGAACCTCACCAAGTCGAAGCGAAGGTGGGCGAAGCGGCGACCCGCCCGCATGAGGCGCCAGCAGCGCCCATTGGTCAGCACGCCCCAGGTCTTCCGCGCCCCGGAGAGGTACCCGTGCACCTGATCTACGTCGACGCTGGCGCTATCCGCCTTGCCGGGCAAGGGGTTCTCCTCGTCGGACCCGAGGCTCTTCGCGAACTTCTTCGCATCGAGGATGTAGTGGGCGTCCCGGCAGAAGATCCGCGCGTCTTCCGCCTTGGCGTGCACGGCCACGTGATGGCTCGCCGCATCGCCGAAGGTGATCACATTGGGTCGAAGCGAAAGCGACGTCTCCCCATCGGTCCCCGTCGTGGCGAAGCGGAGCGTCCGGTTGTTCTCGGTGGAGAAGCCGAGGATGTGCAGGACGGGGCGGACGAAATCCTGTTCGATCGCCGACTCTGCGGAGCCGCTGCGGGGCTTTACGCCGGCCGGCAGCCCCTGAAACTCCCGCTTGCTGTCGGTGTCCTCAACGAAGCGCGTTCGCACCCCCTCCCAGAGGCTTCGGACCTTCGCCAGCCGCTCGCTTCGCCTTGCGAGCTTGGTCGGGGGCGACGGTTTGAAACAGCGTGCGTTCGAGGTGGCGCGGGGAAAACAGAGCATCGTTGCGAACAAATTCAGACATGGTGCGACCCTACGTGGTCCCCGACCGGCGCCGCAAGGGGCGCACCGACGGACGTGCATGCCAGGCGCCCTCAAGAACGTGGGATCGGTCCTTCACCCCGGTCGGCCCCTGTCGGACCCCGGTAACCGGGGTGGCGGACCCCGGTTGGCCCCTGTTGGACCCCGGTAACCGGGGTGGCGGACCCCGGTTGGCCCCTGTTGGACCCCGGTAACCGGGGTGGCGGACCCCGGTAAGCCCCTGTTGGACCCCGATCACCGGGGTAGGCGATCCCGATCAACGGGGTCTTTCGCGAACGCCGTGACGGGGTGTCGCAAATTGCCCCAGCGGTAAATGCTCGCGCTTGTTGTAATTGCACCCCCAGGAGGCCCCATGAGACGTCTCACCTGCTGTTTCTTCTTTTCTGGAATCGTCGCCTGCGGTTCGGTCGCCGGCGTCAACGGCGTCTCCACCGACGGTGGCGTAGACGCATCGGTGCCCACGGACAGCGGCGACCTCGAAAGCGGCCCGCCGCCCGATGGCGGTCGTGACAGCGGCGACGCAACCACCGATCGCGACGTGCCGCCCTACTACGACGCGAGCGTGCCCGGCAGCGACCTGGAGGTCCCGACGGGGATCGTCCCCGGCGATCCGGCGCCCGCCGGCTCGGTGCCGAGCTGCCCCGGGTATCCGGGGCCGTTCCCGGCGGTGACCCCAGGGAAGCCGTGCCCGGCCAACGTGCCTGCCGCGCAGGTGTGTCTGGAGGAGGGGTGGGTGTGTACGTTCCACCGGGACCGGAATTACGCGCCGCCGGCGGGGAAGCCGTACACGTGGGACAGCAAAGAGGGAGTGGCGACGCCGCCCCCTGCGTGCCAGCTTGAGACGTCGAACGTCGGCAGCATTTCGCCGGTGTTCGTGCGCGGGTTCCGCATGGATATCCGGGAATTTACCAACGGGGACCTGATGGCGCTCCTCGCGTCGCTCCCGGCCGCCGAAGCGGCGAAGGTCCCCGTGCCCCCGGAACGGACCGACGACCCCGAGGAGGAGTCGTTCCCGTGCGAAGAGGCGACCAGGATGCCCCCGCCTCAGCGGCCGCGGACGGGGTGGTTCGGCCGGACGTTCCGACCCCTCGCTGCGTGCGGCGTCAACGGTGCAGCGATCGACTACCGATCGCCCGTCGTTGGCCTGAATCGCCCGGCGGCAGAAGCGATCTGTAAAGCACGTGGGGGCCGTCTCCCCCGTGTCGACGAGTTCCAACGGGCGGCCCGTGGCCTCGCTCCGACGGCGCGTTTGTTCCCGTGGGGCGACGACATTCCGTCCAACCGGACCTGCCCGACTGGCTTCAACAGTTGGGGCGACTTCCAACCTGCGGTGGCGGGCTACGGGTACGCCGGGGTCCACGTCATCGACGACCGGCCGAGCGCCGACAGGACGCCCGGTGGCGTTCGCGGAATCCTCGCCGGAATCAGCGAGTGGACCGGCTCAAGCGCCTTCTCAAGCGGCGCCGACGGCGTGTTCTATCGCGAACCCGCGATCTACAAGGCGCCGCCGACACAGGGGAATGAAGACCCGCTACGCGCGGTGGAGCTTCGCTCCTCGTCGGCAAATGGGAACAAGGCCGAAGGGGTGCGGTTCCTCGCCGATCCCGCTCACGGCGCAGGCGCGCGGACGCTCTACCTGGGGTTCCGTTGCATGTTCGATCTCTGAGCACTCACGGCAAGCGCCCAAGCTCGCCCACCGCCGTCGCGATCGACGGAAGGTGGGCCGGGGCGACCGCGGTCCCTTCCCAAAGCGGGAGGAGGACGCCGATGACGTCGTCCGCCGCGGCCGCCTCTTCGGAGTGAATCTTCGCGCTCGTGTACGCCGTACTCTCGACGACCGCGTTGCCTCGCGCGTGGTGTACCCAGGTGTCGATCTCCCACTTCGGGACGATCAGGGCGATCGGTTCGTTGGGGGCGCGTGCCGGCTCGGCGGCGGCGGCGAGCGCGGTGGCCAAGTCGGCGTGGCGCTCCTGCACACTTCGGTTGTCGGCGTCCGTGTGGACGACGAGCGATGCGGCCACATGCCCGCGACGCACCGCCCGAACCGCAGTCGGGTAAGCGTCATGGACGAACTGAGAGCCGGCGCCGGCGCCGCTCGGCAAGTCGTGAACGTAGATGTTCCGCTTCGCAAAGCCGCGCGCAATCAGGAGCCGCCGCACCACCGTCGCCGCGAGGAGATCCTCGCAGAGGATCGTCACCTTCACCTTGGCGCGCGTCGTCACGGCGTCGCCTCAAGCTCGCCCCGGGCGACGACCTCCGCGGCAGTAAGGACGGTGTCCCTCACAAACCGGCGCGTCCGCGTCGGCCCGCCAGCCTCGCGGAAAAAGACGTGGCCGTGGGCAGGGGCCAGCTTGTTCATGTACTCGGGGTGGTGAGAAATGACGCAGACCTGAGGGCCACCGGCTCCGGTGGCGCAGTCGACGAGGTCCATCAGGAAGGGCTGGATCTCCTCCAGGGCGACGTAATTCTCCGGCTCGTCGAGCAAGAGCAGTCCGCCCGCCGGCCCCTGTTTCGCCGCCGCGAGGACGACATAGAGGACGACGAGCGCCCGCTGGCCGTCGGAAAGCTGCGTAAATGGGAGGTGAAACAGGTTCCCGTTCGGGCCGCGGAAGCGCGCGCGGAGGAACCCGACCCGATCCTCCTCGTGGATGCCGCCGATCGAGAGGCCTGCAAATCCGTCGATGATCGTGGCGAGGTTCTCGCGAGCTTCGTCCAGGGTTTCTGGCGAGGATTGCGCAAGATACCTGTAGAAATTTGAGAAGTTCGCACCGTCCGAGACCAGCGCGCGATCCTCCCTGTCGGTTCGAGCGGGGATCGCGGATGGGACAAGCGCGAGGTGGGTTATCGCGGCGACCCACGACTTGAACCACATCAGCTTCCTGTTCGTAGGCGCGGAAACGACACGCGCGAGTCCCGAGCGGTGCCGGTCGGCGAGAAAGTGGGGGCCTTCTTCGCCGCTGTCGTTGAAGAGAAAGGTCGTCCCGCTTTCGAACCGGAAGAGCGCGGTCGGCCCCAGGTGCAGCGTCTCCGACGCTATCGCTACCGCGTTGCCCGAGCGCTCAAGCTCGAGCCGGTAGTGAAACGTTCCGTCGGGCCCTTCCACGTCGCACTCGACCCGTTGGGTCTGGCGCGTGTCCCAACGCGTGAGGGACGCCTCCGGAAAGACGTTCTCCACGCCGCACCGTTCCCCCAGAAATTCACGGAGCGTAACCAGGACATCGAGGCAGGAAGACTTCCCCGACCCGTTTCGACCAAACAGCAAATTCAGCTTCCCCGGTTCCCAGGTGAAGTTCTGAAAGGTGCAGTAGTTGTCGATGTAGAGCCGCTTCAGCATGGGCGTTTTGGTACCACGAAGCGCTGTACCCCGCTCGCAAGCGATGGCCGCCCCGTCTAGTCGTGGCCGACCGAGGAGCACCTCCGCCTCCGTGCCACCGTCTTGCGGGAGGCGGTCCTTCAACAGGGGCCGAATATGCCGGTCGTCGGCATCGGCCACTCGATCGGGGCGACGATGCTCCTCGCCCTCGCCGGCGGCGACCTCTGGCTCCGCCCGCCCCCCGGGGAAAGCCCATCACCGCTCGTGGTGGCCCGGCTGCCCTTCGCGCAGCTCCTCCTGCTCGCGCCGCCGACCGGCTATTTTCCGCA
The DNA here is from genome assembly GCA_020720045.1 of Sorangium cellulosum. Taxonomy (GTDB): domain Bacteria; phylum Myxococcota_A; class Polyangia; order Polyangiales; family Polyangiaceae; genus JAAFHJ01. Next base: position 10,764 of record DYPH01000123.1, read on the forward strand.
GCCTTTTTCGGCAAATGCGCCGGTCTCCGTCTGGGTCGGCGCCAACGATACCCTTACGCCGCCTGCCCAAGCGGAGCGCCTCGCCGAACTCTTGGCGCCACCCGCGGACGTCCACGTCGTCCCCGGCGCCGACCACTTCTCCTTCCTCCACGTGGCTCCTCCGGTCCCGCGCCAGGAATCGGCGGAGCTCGCGCCCGGCTTTCTCGCCGAATTGACCGCGACGCTCGTCGCTGCAACCGTGCTCGCCGTTTCTTCACCGCCTACGCGCATTCGGCTCGCGACCGATGCCGATATTCCGGCCCTTCAGGCGGTCGGGATCGCCGCCGATCGCCGCTTCCTCGCCGTCGGCCTCCCCGAATACGCCGACGGAACCACCATCCCGACCGACGCCGCCCAGCGCGCCATCGCCCGCGGCGATCTGTGGGTCGCCGAACGGTCCGGGGTCGTCGGCTGGATCCTGCTTGGTCGCGTCGGCGGCGAGTGCTGCATCGGCCAGGTCAGCGTCGACCCCGCCTTCGGCCGCGCCGGCATCGGCACCACGCTCCTCCGCCACGCCCTCACCGTCGCCCGCCGCCGCGGCGAGGGGAGCGTCGTGCTCTCTACCGAGGCAAACGTCCCCTGGAACGGCCCCTGGTACGAACGGGAAGGGTTCCGACGCATCCCGGAAGACGCCCTCAGCGGCCCCCTCGCGGAAGTCCTCGCCGCCCAACGGGCCGACCTCCCCGCCGACAAGCGGGCCGAACGAATCGCCATGCGGTGGGTCGCGGAAGCGGGCGAACGGTGAGGCATCGTCACCTTGTGACCAAAACGGCACCGGTTCCCCTTTCGTAGGTGACGGAATCGTGGTGTCCTTCCCGACCCTATGGCCCTCGACGACGCCTCCCGCCGGAACTCGGGCGCCCCCGGCCGAACGGCGCCTGCGCTTCCGTCGCAAGCGGCAAAGAAGCCGGCCCCGCCGCTCCCGAGCAAATCGGCCAAACCGGCCCCCGTGCTTCCGTCCCAGGCGTCGAAGCCGGCCCCCGCGCTGCCGTCTCAGGCGGTGAAGCCGGCAGCCCCGTCCGCCCCGGTCCCCGTTCGCGCACCGGTTCCGAAGGTCGCCCCTTCTGTCGCGCCGATGCCGCTTCCGAGCGCGCGCGCCGCTTCCTCACCGCCTCCGGCCGCCAAACCGGTGCAGCCTCGCCCCTCGACCGCCCCGAGCGCCGCACGCCCCGCACCGGGCCCGATGCCGCTCCCGAGCGCAGCCTCCCGACCGGTTCCGCCGCGCGCGCCGACGGCGCCGGCTCCAATCGCCCCGGCTCCAATCGCCCCGGCCCCGATCGCCACAAAGGCGCCGGTCCCGAGCTACGACGAGGACGATGGCGACGGCATGACGATGGTCCGCCTCCCGGACGGCGACTTGCCGCCGCTCCGTCCCGCGGCTCCGGCGGCGATGGTCGATTTCAGCCGCACCGACGAACACGGCGCGACCGACGACGAAGGCGATGGTGCCACCATGGTCGCCGCCCTCGGGAACGACGGCCGCGTCTCCTTCGGCGGCTACCCGTCGCCGATCGGCGATACAGCGCCCCAGGTCGGCCCCGATCCCCGTGGCGGCGCTGCGTTTGACGGGCCCGACCCCTTCGGCAACGACGCCACCGAGCTCTCGGCGCTCCCCTTTGCCGGCCGACCGTCGCCGAACGCGCCGGCCCGCCCGGGCCCAGCCCCCGTGCGCCCGGCGCCCGCTCCTCCGCCGTCGCCGATGGCCGCCCCAGCGCCGCCGCCGCCCATGGCCGCCCCAGCGCCGCCGCCGCCCATGGCGCGCGCCGTCCCTGCCGATCGCCCGTCCCGGCGGGCCCCCGCCTACGAGCCGCTCCAGCGCACGCCCGATTTCGACGCCCGCCCGCCGCAGCCGATGCGCAGCGTGCCGCCGAGCCCCTTTGATAGCCGCGGCTCTGAGCGGCCGCCTAAGAACGGCGAGTTTCTGACGAGCACCGCCTCCCAAGTCCTTCCGGACGCCTACCGGGAGGAGCGCCGACGGGGGGCCGACCTCTTTGCGCCGCCCGCCCCGGAACGCGGCTTCGAGCCGCCGCCCCAGCGCCCCCGCGCGCCGAGCATGCCGGCCGAGTACCGCCCCTCGTTTCATCCCGAGTTCGAGCCCTTCGAGCTGGATGACGCGAAAAGCGGGCCAAATCCCGCTGCGAACGCCGCCCTGCGCCCGCAGCCGATCCCCCGGATGGACGTCGCCCCGGCCTCGGCCGCGCCGCGAATGGGGGAGACCGGCGAAGTCTGGCGCCCGATGGGGGCCTCCGTCGCGCCGACCGCCCCCCAGGACGTCGCCGCCTTCAAGCAGCAGGTCAAAGGGCAGGTAAACTTGCTCTATATCGTGATTGGCGTGCTCGCGGCGGTCGCGGCGGTCGTCGTCATCGGGATCATTGTTCTCGGTGCGCGTGGCGCCCCGGAAAATCCGTCGACGGTCGTCCCTCTCGACCAAGGAAAATAGCCCGGGAGCGGCCCACGAATCGGTCGCCGACCGCCGGAAAATCCGCTATCGCAGCCCCCACCTGCGCGTCCGCCCGCAACCGCCGAAGGCGGTGAGGAAACGGCGCGTAGGGACATCACTGCGCGTCCGCCCGCAACCGCCGAAGGCGGTGAGGAAACGGCGCGTAGGGACAT
>DYPH01000123.1:13515-18546 GCA_020720045.1 Sorangium cellulosum
CACTGCGCGTCCGCCCGCAACCGCCGAAGGCGGTGAGGAAACGGCGCGCAGGGACATCACTGCATCGCCACTCGGCGAGCAAACGTCTGCTTCGGAGGTTTTTTCATGCGTCGTTTCCGCTTCGCCCCGCTCGCCGTTGTCGCCCTTGTTTCGTCGGTCGCCGCCCTCGCGTGCAGCACCGACGTCGACACCCTCGACGACAAACAAGGCACCGACGATTTCTCGAGCGCCGACGCGACGCTCCTCGAGTTTGAGTTCGACGGCGAAGTCACCGGATCGGCCTGGAATACCAAGGCGCTGATCAACGACCAGCTCCTCTACACGATCGGCCATTTGAACGGCGATCGCGCCGTCGGCCGCCTCGACAAGGTCACGCTGACCGACGTGAAGAGCGAAGGCAACACCACGAAATACCACGCGAAGTTGCCGGTTGCCTGGGGCTCGAAGACGAACCTCCCGAAGGACTACACCTTCACCCTCCCGAAGGACGCGAGCTACCCGGGGCAAGAGGCATTCACGACGAAGTACAAGGCGGCCTGCGCCGAGTTCGGCGCCCACGACGTCGACGCCGGCAGCATGTGGTACTACTTCCGCCCGAAGCAGAGCCGCTGCAAGATTGACGCAGCCGACTCGATTGTTGTGAAGGCGACCGCCGTCAAGAGCGTGGAAAACACCACCGGCAAGTACCCGGAATACGACAAGGTTTGGGAAGACGGCGTCCTCGAAGTCGTCGCAGTCTTTGGCAAATACGAAGACGGCAAGACCGCAAATTCGGACGCCGGGATCTCCGCCTACAATCGCTTCATCTCCACCTTCCGCAGCACCTACGCGAAGAACGGCGTGACGACGAAGCCGGAGGCGCTCGCCGTCGATGCTGGCGTCAACGCCCCCGACGTCGAGCTCTCGGCGACCCTCGCCAACGGCCGCAAAATCCACGCGACGGCGCTCCTCGTCGACAACGTCGCCAGCGCTGGCGCCACCTTCAACAGCCGTTACGCCGCCCTCTCCACGGAGGCCGACGTCATCATGTACAACGGCCACGCGGGCCTCGGGCAGAACGTCCGCGCCCTCGCGAGCAAGGGGCAGTGGCGCAAAGGGAAGTACGTCGTCGTCTTCATGAACGGCTGCGACACCTTCGCCTACGTCGACGGCTCCCTCGCGGAGACGCGCGCCCGCATCAACGCCGACGACCCGACCGGCACCAAGTACATGGAATTCGTGACGAATGCGATGCCCGCATTCTTCTCGTCGATGCCGGCCGCTTCGATGTCGCTCATCAACGGCCTCGCGAAGTTCGACGCGCCGATGACCTACGAGCAGATCCTGGCGAACCTCGACGACTCGCAGATCGCCACGGTGACCGGGGAGGAAGACAACGCCTTCAAGCCGGGCGCCTCGCCGAACCCGAACCCGCAGCCGACGACCTGGACCGGCGTCGACGAGAGCTTCACCGTCGCCCGCGGCGCCGAAAAGCGCTTTGAAATCGGCACCGTTCCCGCCGGCAAGTACCGCTTCGACCTCACCGGCACCGGCGACGGCGACCTCTACGTCCGCATGGGCGGTGGCCCCGTTTCGACGACCCAGTGGACCTGCCGCCCCTACAAGGGGGGCTCCGCCGAGTCCTGCGAGCTCACGGCGACCGCCGCCGCCCCCTTCTCGGTGATGGTCCGCGGGTACAAGGACGGCTCCGCGGTCCGCCTCGTCGGCAAGAAGCTCTGAGAGAAAAGCCATGAAAGCACTCGTCTTTTCGGCCGCTTCGGCGGCCCTCTTCCTCGCCGCCGCCTGCTCCTCCGACGACCCGGCGACCACGCCGGTCGTCACCGATGGAGGGACCTTCACGACGGACGGCGGCGGCATCCCCACCGACGGCGGCATCGTGACCGACAGCGGCACCCCCGGCGTGCTCCCGACGACCTGTGACGGCGCCTGCAAAACCACCGCAGTCACTGCGAAATTCGGCGCAAAGACCGGCAAAATCACCCGCGCCTACGTCGGCTACACGGCGCCCGCGAACGGCGCGCCGGTCGCCCTCTACGTCGACTTCGACACCCAGGCCGACAAGGGCTGCCCGACCGACACCAGCTCGGCCGGTGGCTTGAAGAAGTTCACCATCGACCTGCCGCTACCGCTCGCCAGCAGCTACACCAAGGCGAACCCGGACGCGACCTTCGGGTTCTTCGACACCGACAGCGCCGATCCCTGGTTGACCGGCAAGCCGGTCGAGGGGGCGACCGCCTTCACGGTGACGCCGACCGCCGCCAAGCTCACCGCAGACGGCTTCATCGCCCTCGATCTCGACGCGACCTTCGCCTCGGGGACCATCGCCGGCCACCTCTACGCGCCCCACTGCGCGATTTTCGACGCCACCCCCTGAGGCTCTTGATGCGCCCCCTTCGACTGTTCTTCCGCGCTCTTCCGCTCGTGTTCGCGACTGCGATGGTGACGGTACCGACGGTCGGCTGTGGGGGCGCAACGCCGTCGGCGGAAGTGGCAGCCGCTTCCAAGAAACTCACGTTCTTCGTCGTCCCGGCCCCCGACGCGACCGCCCCCGCCGACATCGTCCGCGAGACCGTCGATGCGATGGGCGTCGCGCTCGCCAACAAGGGGCTCGTCGTCCTCCAGGAGGCGGGGCCGACCGTCGACGTCCGCGTCGCCGTCTTTGTCGCGCAGACGACCCCCGGCATGGTCCACACCTACGTCGGCGGCAAGGAAGTCCCCCGCTGGCGGGCGGTCGCCGTGATTCTCGACCGCGAGAACCACATCATGGCGCGCTTCAGCGACGACTTCACCGCCCTGCGGGTCGACGATGGTGATGTCTCTGGGATTGCTGGAGAAATTGCCGCATCTCCGAGCCTCGCCGTCCTCGCCAAGAAGAACGCCGACGCTGCGAGCGCCGCCCTTGAGGCCGACGAAGAGGCGCTCTGGAGCCAGGTTTCGATCACCCGCTGCGAGCACGCGAAGGCAGAGAAAGACTGCGCGCCCGTCCGCGAGTACCTGAAGAGCTTCCCCAACGGCACCCATGCCCCGCAAGCACGTGCGTTGCTGCAACACTCGGAAACTCCAAAGAAATGACCCGTACGCTTTCCGGTCTCCGCATCGTCATCACCGGCGCAAACACCGGCATCGGCCGGGTGACCGCCGAAGTCCTCGCCGGAAAGGGGGCCAGCTTGGTGCTCGCCGGTCGCTCCGAGGAGCGGACCGCCCCGGTCGTCGAAGCCATCGCCAAGGCCGGCGGGACCGCCCGCTTCGTTCGCCTCGATCTGGGCGACCTCCGCCAGGTGGACGAAGTCGGCCACGCGCTCGCCGCCGGCGACGAACCGGTCGATATTCTCATCAACAACGCCGGCTTGGCAGGCGCGCGCGGCCTCACGAACGACGGCTTTGAGCTCGCCTTCGGGACGAACCACCTCGGTCATTTCCTCCTCACCGAGCACCTCCTCCCGAAGCTCCGCGCGTCGTCCTACGGCGGCCGCATCGTCAACGTCGCGAGCCGCGCCCACCGCAACGCCGCCGGAATTCCCTGGGACGACCTCCGTCGGTCGACCCCGTCGACGACGGGGCTCCCCGAGTACGCCGTCTCCAAACTCGCCAACGTCCTCCACGCAAAAGATCTCGCGACCCGGCCGGAAAATGGCGGAATTCTTGCCGTTTCGCTCCATCCCGGCGTAATCGCCTCGGACGTCTGGCGGGAAGTTCCGTCGCCGCTCCGCTGGGTGATGAAGCTCTTTATGAAGAGCAACGAGGAGGGGGCCGAGACGACCCTCCACTGCGCGACGGCGCCCCGTGAGCAGTTGGAGAACGGCGGGTACTACGTCGATGCCGCGCGAGCCGCCGAATCGGCCGTCGCCCGTGACGCCGCCCTCGCCGGCGAACTCCGCCGCCGCTCCGAAGAATGGCTCGCGAGCTACCGACCGTGAAAGGTCTCCGTTCCGCCGCCGCGAGGATTCGGTAGGCTGCCCCGCGATGACGCCGCCGAAGAAGGGGACCCGGAAGTCTGCCCAGCCATCTCCTCCGCCCTTGGAGGAGCGCCCCGTCCTCGCGGGTTCGCCGAAGCGCGCAAAGAAGGCTGCGGCCAAGGCACCGAAGTCGGCCGAGGCCCCTGTTGAAGTGGGCCCGCCGTCTCTCGCGACGCCGCTCCCAGCAATTTCGCTGGCGGTCGCGAACGAACGGGCCCCTGTTGAAGTGGGCCCGCCGTCTCTCGCGACGCCGCTCCCAGCAATTTCGCTGGCGGTCGCGAACGAACGGGCCCCGGGCCCCAAGGCAAAACGGTCGGTCCGTCGAAAGCGCGCACCGGAAACGGTAATGATTCTTGCGCTTTCCGGAGTGCTCGTCGCCATCGACGCCGTCTCGGGGACGCGCCTCTGGGAGCACCGCACCCCCTATCCGACCCAGCACGTCCTCGTGACCGACCGCCACGTCCTCGTCGTCTACGACAAGGCGGCCGACCGGCTCGACCGCTCAAACGGCGTAATTCTCTCGCGATTTCCGCTTCCGTTCACCCCGCAGACCGTCGTCGCCGATGGGGAAGACGTCCTCTTTGCCGTCGCGAGCAACGTCCTCCGCGTCGGTCCCGATGGGAAAGTCCGTTGGCGCATCGCCGCCGAGCCAGAACCGCGCCGTGCCCTCGGCCAAATCTCCTGGATGGTGATGCGCGACGAGGAGGGCTTCGAGCGCTGGCGCACCGAGGGGGACGCGTTTTACGCCGGAAATCCGGCCCAAATCGTAACCATCGCCCCAGAAACGGCGAGCAGGTACGCGGCAGCTCGTCCGCCCGGAACCGCCGGAGGCGGTGAGGAAACGGCGAGCAGGTACGCGACTGCTCGTCCGCCCGGAACCGCCGGAGGCGGTGAGGAAACGGCGAGCAGGTACGCGACCGCCCCCAAGGCAGCGGTCGGGCTCGCCTCCCGAAAAACGCCGCGCGTCGTCCACGAAATTCCAAGGATCCGCAAATAGTTACGGCAGCGCGTGCAGGTTCTCCGTTTATTTTCTTTGCGCGCCGCGCCGTCTGGATCTAACAACACACCTCCCGAC
>DYPH01000252.1 GCA_020720045.1 Sorangium cellulosum
TGTCACTACGCAGGGTCATGGGGCCAGACGATTTGCAGCATCATGGGGCCAGGGCCAGCACCGACGACCGTGCTCGTGAGCATGCGGACGTTTGTGTTCGGCGTCCACTTCGGGGAGCGTTGGCCCCAACTTCCCGCACCCGGTGTTTTCGCAGGAGGATGGGGCCACGGGCCTGGTCACGCTCGTCGACGACGGGGTGGACGCGGCGGCTTCTGGCGAGCCGCCTCGGGCTCCGGCGCGTCGGGTGGTAGCTGGGGCTTGAGCTTAGGTCGGTATGACTCGCCCTCGATGACGAGATCGTAGGCGGTGTTCTTGAAGCGATCGACCGCGCTCTGCGCCAGCAAGACGTCGTCGAACATCGCGATCCACTCCGCGGTGTCGCGGTTGCTGGTGACGATCATCGAACCGTGTCCCGTACGCTCGAGGAAGAGCTGGTACACGTCGCGGCTTTCCTCCTTCGTCATCGACTCAAGCGCGAAGTCGTCGAGGATCAGAAGATCGACGCAGACGAGCGAAGCCATCACCGCGTTCCGCGAGTTGTCGAGTCGACTTTGCCGGAGCGTGCGCAGCATCTCGTCTGCGCGAACGAAGCGCACGCTGTAGCCATGACGACAGGCGTTGTGCCCGAGGGCGTTGGCGATGAACGTCTTGCCGACGCCCACGGGGCCGAGCACGACGATGTGCTCGTGCTTCTCGAGGAACCTCAGGCTCATCAGCTGTGCGAGCAGCCTGCGATCGTAGGTGACCTTCGAGGACTTGTCCCAGCGCTCAAGTTGCATGCTCGCGTCGAGCCCGGCGTCGCGGACGCGGTTCTCGACGGCCGCGGAGTCACGTCGAGACACTTCATCCGAGAGCAAGAGGAGCAGGAAATCTTCGTACGACAGTCCCTGCTTCTCAGCGAGGACCAAGCGCTCGGGCAAGGTGTCGAGCACGCGGCCAAGGCGTAGCCGCTTGAGCTTGTCGACGAGCTCGCGTTCGACAGGCTTCACGACTCACCCCCGTTGCGGGTTGCGCGCGTTGCGAAATGTGAGCCGTCACGCGCAAAGCGCGGAGCGCGAAGCGCGATCACCTTCCCACCGTCGCTTCGTTGCTCTGGCGATGCTGCGCGAATCGCTTCTTTCAACATGCGCCCGACTCGCGCGACGTCGATGACGTCGAACGCCAGCGCGCTTTGGCAGACCGCTTCGACTCGGCCGACACCGAAGCGGTCGCACAGGCGCAACAGTTCCTGCACTCGGCGCACGCGAGTCCAGGGAAGAGGGACGTCGAGCAACCTGCGTGCGTACTCGCCGACGAGAGGCCCTTGCTGTTCCGCTCGCTCGCGCAACTTGTCAACGGCGCGTGTGGCGTACACGTCCTTGCCGTCCGGGTAGTCCTTCGTGTCCGTTGCCCGCTTTCCAGGCGCTACGCGGACATGAACCTTGATCAACTCCGCGCCGAGATAGATGCGCACCGTGCGGCTGTCGACGCGAACGCGAACGCGCTTACCGATGAAGCGGGTAGGAAGCGAGTACAGCGAGCGCTGCACTTGGATGTGATGGTCGAGATGCACCTTCGCTTCGGACCAGCGGGGCACGTCGAACGGAGCCTCCGGTGCGTCCAACATCTTTGGCCTCTCGTCACGCTCGTACACGACGAGTGGTTGCTCTCGTGTCGTGCCATGCACGCGTGCTCCGGCGACATCGCGACACCAGTCGCGGGCCGAGTCGCGAGCCTCCTCGAGCGACGCGAAACGCTCGCCTTCGAACCAGTTCTCGCGCACGTACGCCACTTGGTTCTCGACGCGCGGCTTGTCCTTGGGTGAGCGCACCCGAGCTGCGTCGACGAAGAATCCGCGATGTTGGGCGTACTCGATGAAGGCGTCGTTCAGCTTCGGCTCAAGCGCGTCGGCCTTGATCACGATCGACTTCATGTTGTCGACGACGATCACCTTCGTCACACCGCCGAAGAAGAGCCACGCAGCATCTAGTCCTTCACAGACGACGCTCGTTGTTTGCTCGAACGCGGGCCACACGAACTGATGGCGGCTGTAGACGAGCGTCACGATCAACACCCACAGCTTGCGTAGCCTTCCTGTCGCATCGTCGCGAAGACGGCCAACGCAACCGAAGTCAATCTGTGCGACCTCGCCCGGCGCGGTGTCGTCGACGCGAACCGTTGGCTTCCTCTTGCGCCAACCGAACGCCCTCGTGGCGTACCGTCGAAGCGTGTCGTAGCTCACCGTGACGCCGTGCTCACGCATGAGCAGCACGAGAACCTTGCTCAGCTTCAGCGGCTTCTCCTGGCCCAGCCACGCCGCGATGCGATCGCGATGGGCATCAAGAGCCTGTTGCTCCTCACTTGGTGCGGGCTCCGCGCGCCGTTGCACGGTAGCCGCAACGCGCGCGACGTCGTCGTCGCTCAACGCCTGCGAACGACTCAAACCTAGGTCAGTGGCGCTCTTCACGTACCGCGCGACGGTCTTGCGATCCGCACACGTCTCACGCGCAATCTGTCGCGCGCTGTGCCCCTCCGCCCAGCGGCGAAGCACTTCCTTCACATCGATCATGGTCAGCTCCCGGTAGGACATTGGCCTCCTGCCGACGGCGACCCGCGCCGTCGTCGACCGAAGGCTCGGTCACGTCCGGCCTGCCGGCGAGGTGGTCCCATGCCCCTGCGTAAATCCGCCCGGAGCTGGCCCCATGCCCTGCGAAAAATCTCCGCACCAACCCTCACGGGTGGCCCCATGACCCTGCTTATCTAGTGGCCCCATGACCCTGCGAAAACTGCCCTCCAGCTGGCCCCATGAGCCTGCGAACTGGCACAGCGGTCAGTTGGTTGGCAGCACTGCTCGCATCCCACCTCAGGATCGTTGCCTCTGCGGCAGCCCTCGGTGGGAGGTGAGGCCGGCCCGCCCGTCAACGCGTCTCCGCGCGTGCCAAGCGGCGACCCGCACCACCGTCGCGACCGGTCGCGGCGAACGGGAGGGTGCGTCCGCGTTCCGGCGGGTGAGCCCCATGGGCTTCCATATTCCAGCTTGGCTGCACGCCGAACGCTCGGCGCGACACTGCCCCGGCTGTCGTGAAGGGCGC
>DYPH01000253.1 GCA_020720045.1 Sorangium cellulosum
AGGGCCAGCGGCGGATCAGCAAGGACGGCGGGCAGACCTGGCTCAAGCTCGGCGGCTACGTGAAGGTCGACGCCATCTTCGACACGACGCAGCTCGGCACGACGACGAAGTTCGTGACCAGCAGCATCCCGGTGGAGGGTGAGGCGCTCTACGGCTCGGGCTCCGAGTTCACGCTCCACGCCAAGCAGACCCGCCTGTCCTTCGAGCTCCGGGCGCCGACGCCCCTCGGCGCGCTCCGCATCGTCTACGAGAACGACTTCTTCGGTAAGCGTCCTGCCAACCCATCCGAAGGGGGTGTGGCGTCGGGCCCGCGGCCGTGTCTAGGAGCGGTAGCCGTAGGCTACCGGCACAGCACGTCGCTGACCATCCTGAACGGATGCATCTCGAGGGCGGCGGCGACGTCTGGCCGCGCGATGGTCGTCCGCCAGTTCATGGGCGCCAGCTCGAAGACGCGGCTGCGCGGCCAGTCGGGCAGGAGCGTGAAGAGATCGCGGAGGTAGATCCACGGCTCGATGCGGTGCATCTGGCAGCTCGCGAGGAGGCTCACGAAGGCGGCTGTGTGCTCGGCGCCCTCGTCGCTCCCGTGGAAGAGCCAGTTCTTGCGTCCGACAACCAGGTGACGGAGCTGGCGCTCGGAGTCGTTGTTGTGGATGGGGACGCGACCGTCCGACAGGAAGTGCCGCAGTGCCCCCTCTTGGTTGACGAAGTAGCCGGCGGCCTGCGCGAGCGGCGAGTGCTCATCGAGCTGCTGGCGGAACGTCTGACATCGCGCCATCAACCAGTCCACGATGGGGGCGGAGCGCCTCTGCCGGACCCGCTCGCGCTCCTTGCGCGGCGCCTCCTCGAGGCCGCGCTCGATCTCGAAGAGCTGACTGATGCGAGCGAGTAGCTCGCCGGCGCGCTCACGGTCGCTCTTGATGGAGTCGAACACGTAGCGTCTCGCGTGGGCCCAGCAGCCGCTCTCGGTCGCTTTGCCGTCACCGAACACGTGATTGAACACCGCGTTGGCGTCCGCCACGACGATGCCCTTGAAGCCGTCGCCCAAGAGCTTGGTGACCGCAGCTTGGTCGTGCTTGGCGGAGTGCCGGAAGAGCACGCTGCGGCCGGGCGCAACGAGCACCCAGAAGTGCGTCCGACGGCACTCCCCGAGGTTGAGGACCAAGGTCCCCGTCGCGTCGGTCATGACCCACTCGGCCTGGCGGGCGTCCTCCAACATGGCGTCCACGACCACGTGGACGAGCTCACCGAGCGCGGTCGTCCAACCGCAGAGGGTCGACCGGGTGATGGGCAGACCGAGGCGCGCGAAGCGCTTCTCGAGTCGGTAGAGCGGCATGTGCTCGCCGTACTTGGCGAGGATGAGCTCGGCGCCGAGACTCGCGCCCAACATTCCGCGCTGGATGGGCTTGCTGGGGATGGGGGCCGCCACGACCTGGGGCTCGCTGTCGGACATGCCCTGGTCGCTGCGCGCGAACTTGCTTCTTGTCGTACGCACCCGGATGAGCCGACCTGGCGCGTACTCGAGGTGCTCGCTCGTCTCGACGCCGATGCAGCGATACCGAGCGGGGTCGGCGAGCACCTCGGGCGGGTCAGGGAGCGGCACTTCCACGGTGGTGAGGTGCTCGGGAAGCTTGCGCCGCCCGTGCCGCCGGTTGGCCTTGCCACGGCGATTGCCGGCGCGATTGAGGCCCTCCTCCGGAGGCGTCGCATCGGCGTCCGACGGCGATGCTGGCTCGAGTGCCTCGTCCTCGCCCGCGGCAGCGTCGTCGTCGGCGTCGACGGCCGGATCGATCAGCGGGAGCAGCGGGAGCTGGCCCGGAGGGACACGCTCGCTCTTGCGTCCGTAGGAGTTGCGTCGAAGGACGGCGAGTTGGTGTTGGACCGTGGCGAGCAGAGCCACCATGGCGCCGTTTTGCTCGGCCAGCTTGGCTCGCTCGCCCTCGACCTCGTCGAGCCGCGCGCTGACCAGATCACGCTCGCGCAGCGCAGCCTCACGCTGGGCCTCTGCCTGCTCGCGGGCTTGCCGTGCGGCATCGCGCTCGGCTTGCGCGTCCGCCAGCGCTGTCCTCAGCGCGCTGAGCTCGTCCGGCGCACCGCCTCCATCGACCATCGCGTCGAGGAACTCGTCGGTGAGCGACCTGTCGGACACGCCCCGACGATGATCCTCGCGGATCGGGAGGTCAACTCTTTCTTGCGTCTCTCTTCGGCTCGCCCGCGAGGAGCTGCTTGAGCTCGGCGAGATCGACGACGACAGGAGCGCCGCGCTCGCTCGGCCAGCGGAAGAGGGCGCGGTGCAGGCGCTTGGCGAGCAAGCAGTACCCGGTCTCCGTCCACCACAGCACCTTGGCTCGGTCGTGGCCGCGGTTGACGAACACGAACAGCGCTCGCTCCTCGAGCGGCTCCATCCCCAGCCGCTCACGTACGACGCCGGCCAGGCTGTCGAACGACTTCCTCATGTCGACGGGCGTCGTGCACACGAGGACCCGGGCGCCGACGGGGATCATCGCGCCGCTCCGACCGCGTCGAGGAGTGAGCGCCACTGCTCGGCGGTCGCGGTCAGCGGCATGCGGACGACCGCAGCCCCGACGCAGAGCTCGGCGTGCGCCGCCACCGGCTCCGGGACCGCCACCTCCACGAACGCGACCGCAGGCCCCAGGCGCCGCACCCAGCGGCGCAACGTCTCCACGCTCACGCCCTCACCGGCAGCGAACTGCCGCGCGCCCAGCCCAGAAGCGCGCCAGCGGGCCACGCGCTCACGCCACTCTGCCTCGCCACCGTGCGGTCGATTCGCCACGGCAGACGGTCTCCCACGCCGAGGGGCCCAGATCAGCGTGGGGCGACTGGACGCTTACTCTACGCCTTGGCGCCGACGCACCTCGACGCGCTGCTCGCCGCCACTCCACTGCAGATCCGAGGGGACGCCATGACCATCGCCGAACAGCTCCTTCAGCAGGGAGAAGAGCGGGGCCGCCAGAAGGGCCGGCGGGAAGGCGTCGCCGAAAGCACGAAGGGCGCCCTACTCGACGACGGCGGACACACCCATCAG
>DYPH01000124.1 GCA_020720045.1 Sorangium cellulosum
CCAAACGCGTCCGTCCGCGAAGCGGGAGACGGCGCGGAGTTCTTGCCAAACGCGTTTCGCCGCGCGGAAGCCGCGTGGGATCGCCGCGAGCCCCTTCGCCACGTTCGGCGAGTTCCCCCATTCCCGACGACGTGTTCCTTTCGCGCACAAGAAAGGGCTACTCAACGATCATGTCGCGCAGATTATACACACACCTTGAACGCAAGAAAAACGGAGCTCCTGGCGACCGCTCCGAAAAAAACACACGTTACTACAACCCTTTCAACATTTTAGAGCACAAATTACCGTGGAGCCCAGAGTTTTCCCTGGATCCATTTTCAAAATATCTGGCAATACATATGCCACTTAATTGACAAATTTACTTCCATTGATGCAAGAGCGCATCAACCGCGGAGTGGCGAGGAATCGACGTTTCCTCGGTCACTTTTCGTTGCTCCCCAAAACGTTCGGTCTATCAAGCGGGATGGCGATGGACGTGAGCGCGATTTCCGGTTGGTTGGGGGAGCTTGAGCAGCTCGAGAAGACCCTCCGTGGGGCCGGCCGAGCCAGGCTCGCCGATCAAGCGGCGAAACTGATCGCCGAAGCCCGCAGCGCACGCCCACCGGAAGGCCCGCCGGCGGTCCCTCCTGCGCGAGCGGCCCAAGCCCCCTTCGAACGCCCGACCCACGAAGCGCCCCGCGCGAGCGATCCGTTCGGCCTCCCCCCGTGGCAACCGGCCGAGGCGTCAGCATCGCGCGAGACGGCCAACCCCGGTCGCTCCGGGCCGGTCGTTGGTGAGCTCTCCGGGGAAGTACTCGATCCCCATTTCTTGACCGATCTCTATCATTTGCTGGCACGCGGCGAAGCGACGGGCATCCTCCACGTCACGACGGAAGACCTTCGGGGTTTCGTACGCTTTCAGGACGGGGGTGCCGTAGACGGCCTCCTCGTCGCCCTCACCGATGTCGGTGAAGCGGCCCCGCGGGCGATCCCACTCCTCGGCGGGACCAAAGCGATTGAACGCGTACGAACGCTCGGTGCAGGCACGTTCGCCTTCACGTCAGCGCCTGCCGGATTCAAATAGCTGTGCCAATCTGAGACGTTCGGGCAAATTTGCCCGAACCTCGCCGCCTCGATTCCGCCCATTTGCGACGAACCGCACTGGCCTGCCGCGTGCTGACGGCGCGCCGCTCCGCGCAGGCCGTCGGGATGGTGCGACGCCGGCGCGCGGGCTTTGAAGCGCTGCTGAGGTTTTAGGTTCTATGAGCGGGTCGTTGCTGGCGCGGAGAGCGCGGTGGTTGCGCGAAAATTTGCTCGTCTTTATCGTATTGAGCTCTTGGCTTGCGAGCGTCGCACTCCTCGTTGCTCAGCGGTCCCCCTTCGGGGATCTTTCGGGTTGGTATTCCGATCATCTACGCCACTCCTACGCCGTCTGGATTTTCCTGCGACGTGGTATTGAAATCTACGCGCTCCCGTTCGGACAGGCAGCTCTAGGCGTCCCTTTTCGCCACGCCGTTCCAGAACTGTACTCGAACGAATATTTCCTCTATCCCCCCGGATCATTTCTCATTTTCTTGCCGCTTTCCCTCCTGGGACAGTGGCTGCCGATGACCAAGGGGACCTTCGGTCTTGTCGGCATTCTCTGGATCCTGACTCTTGCGCACGCGTCGATCTATGCGTGGTGCAAGCTGTTTCAAGAGGCCCGTATCGGTGCCGCTTCCGTTCTCAGCGCGTTCGTCGGGCTCTTCCTGCTTCGGGTCGCATTCAGCGGTTTTTACGACGTCGTCTGGGTCGGCGCTGCCGCAATGGCGGCACGCGCTTCTCGCGAAAAGCGCTATGAAACAGCAATCTTGTGGTGCGCCGTTGGGGCGTTCGTCCATTTTCGCGCGGTCGTCCTCGCGCCGCTCGCCCTGGCGTGCCTCTGGGCGCTCATTCGTGACACTTCGTGGGCGGAATGGCGCTTAAAAAAGCTGTCTTTGGCACTTCTTTTTGGCATCCTGTCCCTCGCCTCGTTCGTCTACATGACCCATTTTCGGGTCCGTCCCGCCGGGGCGCTCGCGAAGCTCTTTCACAACGAATATGGCCCCATGCTCGTCGTGGTGTTGGCCGCGATCTTTGCGACCGTCGCTCTGCGCTTCTCCGGCATCGTCTCGGCGGCAACAGTAGTCCTTGTCTCTGCGGTTGCCTTGGTGGAAATGCCAGATTTTCGCGGTGCTTGGTGGCACGGATGCATCGCCGTTGCCCCCTGGGCGGCGGCGCTCGCCAGCCGGCATTCCCGATCCTTCAAAGGAATGAATCGCTTTGTGGAAGCGAACCTTCTCTTCGTCCTGTGCCTGGAGACACTCGTCTATCGGGACCGCCACGGGGGCGCCCTCGGCGTCGGCGCACAATTCGCGAGCGACTACCGACTCGACCGCCCCCATCGCCCGGACCGCTGACGTTGCCCGGAACCGCCGTAGGCGGTGAGGAAACGGCGAGCACGGATGCAGCTGCTCGTCCGCCCGGAACCGCCATAGGCGGTGAGGAAACGGCGAGCACGGATGCAGCTGCGAGCGCTACGCGACCGGCGACAGCGCGGCGGTAACATGCCAATACTAGGCACCGATGGCGACCATTCTCGAGAACGAGCGCGTGCTTGCGACCAAGATTGCTTACGTCGGTGCAAGCGGGACCGGGAAGTCCGCGAACCTCAAGCAAATTCAGAAACTTCCGACGGCATCCTCCCCAAATTCTGCGGCGGAAACGGTCCTATGGCGACCGACGCACATGGGGAAGTTCAAGGGGGAGTTCGAAATCCACGTCACCCTCGATGCGATCCCCGCTACGGACGATTTTACAACAATTGTCAATGGTTATGATGGACTTGTCCTCGTCGTCGAGCCTACCGAGGAGGCGCTCGCCCGCGACGCGGCGGTCCTTTCGGCGCTCTGCCCGCTCCTGAACGCCGATGGGCCCTCCGTCGTCGTCCAGATCAACAAGCGGGATCTCCCTGGAGCGCTGACGGCGGACGACGTCGTCGCACGCCTCCAAATTTCTGATTTTCCTTACTTTTACGCAAGTGCAGATGGGGGAAATGGCGTCCTCGAGACGCTTGGCAAAGTCGTCCGGATGGTGCTCGGCAAGATGGGGGGCAGCGAGGTCTTCGCCCCGCGGCCGGAGGCGGCGCGCGAAGAGACGAGCCACGCCCCCACGGCGAGCGGCATCCTTCGGCGCATCGACGCCCTCGATGGCGCGCTTTCGGCACGGCTCGAGCAAGTTGCCGTCACGGCCGATCGCCTGGAGGGTTTGGAGGGGGCGCTCACGGCGCGCATCGACCGGCTAGTTGGCACACAAGCAACCGATATTGCTTCGGTTCGCGCCGGGCAAGTCCCCGCGGAGGCGCTCCTTACGCCGCTCGGAATTCGCATCGATGCGCTTGAGCGGAGCCTCCTCGGTCGCATCGAGACGATCGTTGAAGCGCAGGCCCTCGAAGCGACGGCGAACAAGTCAATTTTTGCCGCGATTTCGGCGATCGCGACGAGCCAGGCGGAAGCGGTTCGTTCCCAGGAATCGCTCGCGCGCGAGCTCACGGTCCTCAACGCGCGCCTGATCGCAGTCGCCCGAGACACCACCGCGATCAACGAAGCTACGGGCGCACAAAAGTCTGAACTTAAAGCACTTTCTGCCGCCTTCGCCGCCGAACGCGAGGCTTATGCCGCCCGGGACCGGAGCGCGCGGGACCAGGTCGCGAACCTGGAGCGGACGGTAGCGGTCGTCGCCGAACAGGTACGTGATACGGCAGCCCAGCTCCGCGAGGTGAGCGTGCGCCAGCTGGATCAAGCGGCACAACATGGCGAAGTATCTACGGAAATTGCCGCGCAAACGAGTGCACTTTCCAACGTGGGCGCCGCCGTCGATGCGCTCGGGCGTACCCTCCGCGAGTTCGCCCCGCTCCCTCGCGCGGTGATGGGGGTCGAAGAATCGCTTCAGAAGGCACTGACGGGCCAGGATGCGCTCAGCGAGCGCCTGGAAACGCTGGAAAATGACATCGCGTCGGTCGCTGAAGGGGTGAGTTCCCTTGGGGCCGATCTCAAGAAGCCGAAGGGGTGGTTCGGCGGGTGAGCTAGCGAGTCCCAGCGGCGGGGCCGACGCCGCCAAGGAGCATTGGAAATGCTTCTCGTGCGCCATCGAGGACGAATTGAACGGCGACTGCGGCGAGGAGCAGTCCCATGATTCGTGTGATGATGTTGATGCCGGTTTGGCCAAGAAAGCGCGTGGTCCACGTCGCCGATCGGAGCAGCAGAAATGCGACAAGGCTCACGAGCGCCACCGACACAACCACGGCGCCGCGGTGGGCGGCGTCGGGGGCTTGACCGGAGAGGACCATCACCGTCGCGATGGCTCCAGGCCCTGAAAGCAGCGGAATTCCAAGAGGAATGAGCCCCGGGTCCGACTTGGTTTCCCCTTCTCGCAGGTCTTCTTCGCTGGCTCGCGTCTCGCTGGCGTGGGCGCGCATCATCTCCAGACCGACGCCAAACAACAGGATTCCGCCGGCGACCTTAAACGCGGGGATCGTGATTCCGAAGAAACGGAAAAGAAAGCCACCGAAGAGGGCGAAGACCCCGAGAACGGTGAAGCAGGTCAAAGCGGCTCGAAGCGCCGCCCGCTGCTGGCTAACCTTCGATTGATGCCCGACAAGTCCGAGGAACACCGGCATCGCCGCGAAGGGATCGACGATGGAAAAGAGGGAGCCAAAGCTCAAGAATACGTAGGTAAGCAGCTCCATAGGTGGCGCTTCTTAGGAAAATTCCACGCGGACGGCGATTCCCCTTTCCGACGGATTCCCCTTTCCGGCGAACGCGCTAGAAGCGCCGGCGATGGCCAACGACCGCGTCGATCCGCTTGCTGTGCGCCGTGCCCGCTTCGCCCAGCGCCAGGCGGCCGACGGGAAAGGGGTCGTCGAGACCTTCGACGGCCTCGAACCGGGCGGGACGGGACCGACGAATCGCCATGGAAATCCGAAACTTCCGCCAGGCCAACGCGCGGTCCCAAACTGGCCGATTCTTGATCTCGGCGTCCACCCGCGCATCGCGCCGGAGGCCTGGGAGCTGGTGATTGACGGCCTGGTCGCGCGCCCGCAGCGGCTCTCCTTCGCGGCGCTATCGGCGCTGGAACCTGCCGAATTTGAAGCCGATTTTCACTGCGTCACCACGTGGTCGAAGATGGATATGCGTTTTGGTGGCGTCCGCTTTTCGACGCTGATGGACCTCGCCGGGCCGCTCCCGGAGGCGCGCTTCGTCGAGACGGAGGGGTACGACGTCGACCCTTCGAGCGGCGAGCCCTACACGACGAATTTGAGCCTCGAAGACGCGTTGAGCCCCGATGTGCTCCTCGTCCACACCGTCGACGGCGACCCCCTCGCCCGCGAGCACGGAGGCCCGGTTCGCATGGTGACGCCGCGCCTCTACGCCTGGAAGGGGGCGAAGTGGATCCGCAGAATCACCCTTTTGGCGAAGGATTCTCCCGGCTTCTGGGAGCGCCGCGGCTACTCGATGACCGGCTACCCGTGGTTCGACGATCGCTATCGCCGCCGCGGCGATCTCTGATCTGCTTGCCTTTTGCGGGGCGCGTCGCGTTTGCTGGGGCGGTGCATTTGCCAAAAGTTCCGCGCCTCCTTGGGAGTCTGAGCCTCGCGCTCGGCGCGCTGGCGTGCGGCGGTGGGCGTACGCCAGGGGTCGACGAACGAGAACGCTCGATTGTTGCTGAGTTTTCCGACGAGGCGCGCACCGGCGAGACCGCGCGGCGCCTTGCTCGGCGCAGCCAAGAAGTCCACGTGCCGCTCGCCCTCGCGACGGAGGCGCCTGGGCGCTTTTCGGTGCGCTACGCAGCGGTCGACGAGCCGCTTGTGGAGGAAATGTTCGCCTGGTCGGGCGGCGTCGAGCTCTTTGCGCGCGGAGATTCGGCGACCAAGAGCTCGGAAATTGGCCCTTTTTCCGAGCGGCTCCGCCGAGCTCGCAGCGAGGGACCGGCGGCGAAGCTCGCCTTTGTCTCGCTGGGAAGGTTTCGCATCGAAGAGGCGGTCGGCCCGGCGCTTGCGCGGCTTGAGGTCGGATGCCTGGCGGATGCCGTCGGGACCGAACTCTATCTGCGCGAAGATCCTCGAAAAACGCGCCTTGACCTTCCCGCGTTTGCGGCGCTTGCCACCAAATCTCCAGCGCTCCCAGTGCTGCTTACGCGGGGGCGCTCGGTCCTCTACGCGGGGCCCCTCGGACCGCTCGTCGAGCGCGATTCGACGGGCCGTGACCTCCTCCACGTGCCTTTTGGCACCGATTTCTCCGCCTATGCGCGGGCGAAACGCCAGGAAGAGCTGCTCACACTCCCGCCGCTCCCGCCGCTGAGTGTGGCGGCGAGTCGCCCGGCGCCGGCGCGGTGGGGGCTTGCCGTCGCCTGTTTGCTCGTCCCGGCCCTGCTTTCCCTCGCGTTTTTGACGCTCGTTCGTCGCCTCGATCGCGCCCATCCGGAGCCGCGCTGGCTCGTCGCGGCGACCTTTGCGCTTGGTGCGTTGGGCGTCCCCCTCGCTGGTGCCCTCGAAGCGGCGCTCGCCCACGCATCCCCCTGGCTCGACCCGCGGCTCGCCGCGCTCGGCGGCGAAGAAGGGGCGTGGTTTTACGCATTTGCGGTCTATTCGCTCGTCGCCGGCCTCGTTGAGGAGTCGGTTAAGGCGCTCGCCGTCTTCGCGCTCGCCGGCCGCCGGAAGGAGTTCGACGAGCCGATCGACGGCATGGTCTACGCGGCGGCAGCGGCCCTCGGGTTTGCCTTCTTGGAGAACGCAAAATATTTCGCAGATTCGAGGCTTTCGCCGCTGTTGGTGATCGGACGCACGCTTCTGTCTGCCCCGGCCCACCTCTTTTTTTCGGCGCTATGGGGGGCTGCGGCCGGTCGACGGCTGGTCCTGCGAGCCGGTAAAACCCCGATGTTGCTTTGGTTCCTTGCGGCGGTCCTGGCCCATGGCGCGTTTGACGCGTTTCTGCCCTTCGATCGCCTGGCCCCGCTCGCCCTTGTCGAAGCGGCGCTTTTGACCGTCGGCTTCCTCCTCCTCGCGCGGCGCGCGTTGCGCTATGCGCCTGTAGTTCCAGGTGTTTCCGTCGACATCGCCGACGAGCGCGACTTCTCCACGGGCCGCCCGACCGGCTTCTCGCTGGCGGTCGTTGGCACCCTCCTCGCGACGCTGGCGCTCCTGAGCTACGTCGGTTGGTTCCGGACGACGCACGCGGTGGAAACACCTGGATTTTATGCCGTTTCCGTACCACTCGCCGCGCTGGTGGCGCTCGGGGCTCGCGCGAGCATCGGCCTCTTGCCGCTCGCGGCGGTGGTACGCGGCGGCCCACGGCCGAGCGTGACCTACGCGGGGACGTCTCGCTCGGTTGCGTCGATTTCGGAGGCCGAATTCGCCGACGAAACGCTCCTCCTCCGCTCGTCGGAAGGGGACCTCACCCTCGGGCCCATTTCCGAAGCGGTCGCGACCGAGCTGACGGCGACCCTCGGTGCACCGATGCTTCCCCTCGGCGCAAAAATCGCGTAGCGCACGCTCGGTGAGCCTCCACGCCCCACGGACGCCGCCGGAAATGCCCGGAATTGCCCACCGCAGGCTCCCGGCGACCGGCCGCGAGACGGCGGTGATCGTGGAGGTCCCCCACGCGAGCGTCTATGTGCCGCCGGAATGCCTCGCCCTGATGGAGGCGAAAGCGGCCGCCGTTGGACGCGACGCC
Source organism: Sorangium cellulosum (assembly GCA_020720045.1). Classification (GTDB taxonomy): domain Bacteria; phylum Myxococcota_A; class Polyangia; order Polyangiales; family Polyangiaceae; genus JAAFHJ01. Next base: position 7,728 of record DYPH01000124.1, read on the forward strand.
GATCTCTTCGTCGACGAGCTCTACGCGGAGGCCCCTGCCCTCGGCGCGACGCTGCTCATCGCCGGATTTTCTAGGTATGTCGTCGATTTGAATCGAGGGCCGACCGACGTCGACGAGCACACCGTCCTCGGCACCGGCTTCGCGGTGAGGGCGCCGCGCGGGGTCGTCTGGCGGCTCTCCGGGGACAACCAGAAGATCCTCGCGCGGGCGCTCACCCACGCCGAGTTTGAAGAGCGGCTCCGGCGCTACTACCTGCCCTACCACCAGGCGCTTGACGCCGAAATTGCTCGTAAGATTGAAATCTTCGGCCACGCCATCGTCCTCTCGGGCCACAGCATGCCGAGCGTCGGCGGGGGACCGGCGCCGCGGCCGCTTCGGGCGGAGGTCGTCCCCGGCACCCAGGGGCGTACGACGGCGAGTGCGGCGGTCATCGATGGCGTCGATGGCGAGGCGAGGCGCCACGGCTTCGTGGTGATCCATGACGACCCCTATCGTGGCGGATTTGTAACCAAACATCACGGGCGCCCCCGCGACGGCGTCCACGCGATCCAGGTCGAACTCTCCCGGCGGCTCTACATGGACGAGGCGACGCTCCGACCGCTAGAACCTGGTTTTTCCCGCGTGAAAGCGCTGTGCAGCGACTTCGTCCGGACCCTCGGTCGCGTAACGCCTTGAGAGCACTGTTGAAATCTCGGCGCGCCATCTGCGTTTTGATCGTGACGCCCCCAAGGAATTTGCTTGACGGCTACACGGATCGTCAGTAGTTGCGCCCTCCTCCGTTGAACGTACGCCGCTTCCCAGCCGGACGTTCCGCCCCACCGACTTCGGCGCACTTGGCAGTCCCTGCCCGGTACGCCCACTTCCGAGGTTCCCGTCATGGCCAAGAGCGACATCACCGGCAAGCGCAAGATGAGTGCGCAGAACGTCTCGCACTCCAACATCAAGACCAAGCGCTGGCAGAACGTGAACGTTCAGACGCGCCGCATCTTCGTGCCGGAGTTCAACCGCTTCGTCACGCTCGACGTGACGACCCGCGACATCCGCACGATCGACAAGATCGGCCTCGTCGCCTACGCGAAGCGCTTCAATTTCAAGCTCTGACGCGTCCGTCCGCGAAGCCGGAGACGGCGCGGCGTTCGAAAGACGCGCAGCGCCGTAAGGCAAGAATGACCGGGGTCCTCTTCACGAGGCACCCCGGTTTTCGTTTGTCCGGAAATGGTTCCGTTGGGACGCATTTTAGCTACGAAACGCCGCGAATTGGCCTACGTAGGTGGATCGTGCCGCACCCGCTCTCGGCGACGGCCCGCTTGCTTTAAGAGGTTTCCGTGACGCAACCGCTGCTCACGCTCCGTCGCTTCACCCTCGGCTTCCATCACACAACGCTCCTTTCGCTCCTCGATCTCGACGTCGTCGCGGGGACGCCGACGGTCGTAGTCGGGCCGCGTGGCGCCGGAAAAACGACGTTGCTACGAGCTCTTGCCGGTATTCCGTTCCACGGCAGCGTCGAACGTTCCGGTTCGGTGGCGTTCGCCGGGCGGCCGATCGACGCGCATCACCACCTGGTCCTTGTCGCACCGACAGCGGTCGACTGGCTCGGAACGCTCGGTGACGCCCTTGCTCGAGAGGGCGCGGAGTTCCGGGAAGAAGCCTCTGCGGCACGACTCGCGGTGCTTCGTGCGCTTGGTCTCATGCGGCTCACACGCGGTTTGGAGCGGCCGCTGCTCACCCTTTCGGCGCTCGACGCGCGCCTCGCCCTCCTTGCGCGGTTTGTGGTGCCGGTTCCGGCAGGGGGCGCGGCTCACTTGCTCGGCCTCGACGAGCCGACCCTCCGGCTGACCGACGCCGAAACCGAGGAATTTTGCGGAGTTTTGCGCGCCCTGGCCGCCACGACGCCGCTCGTCGTCACCACCGCCTGCGAAACGACGGCGCGCCTCCTCGGCGGCACCCTCGTGCGCCTTCGCGACGAGAAGGAACCTCCCGACTTCCCCACCGACGATCTGCCGGCCTGGAGCGACGTCGACGAAACCGCCCCGCCGACGCGCTAAGTGCTCAATTACTGAAGCGCAACGACGGTGGCCGCCGTCCGCGCTTGGGTGTCCCCCTGACCGAGCTGGCCGGCGGAATTGTCGCCCCAGCAGGCGACCGAGTGATCGTCGAGGAGCGCGCAGGCATGGGCGCGGCCGACGGCGATCGCGGTGGCGGTACGCCCCGCCGGCAAGGCGACGGCGAGTGGCGTGTAGGTGCTGCAGAAGACCGACCCGTCATCGACGAGGGCGCAAAATATTGAAATACCAGCGCCGATCGCCGTTGCGCGTCCCGGCAAGCGCCAGCGAAACCCACCATAGACGTTTCCGGTGGCCCCAGGGCGGAACCAGGCGCGGCGGCCAGATGACCTGGGGCTGCCAGTAGGCGGTCTCCCGCTTCGCGTTCTCCGATCCGGCGTCTCGCCGGGCGGAGACAAACGCGGTCTCCCGCTTCGCGTTCTCCGATCCGGCGTCTCGCCGGGCGGAGACAAACGCGTTCTCCGATCCGGCGTCTCGCCGGGCGGAGACAGACGCGTTCTCCGATCCGGCGTCTCGCCGGGCGGAGACAGACGCGTTCTCCGATCCGGCGTTCAGGCCCGCGCCTTTGTCGGGCGGAGGCTCTTGACCACGTGGGCGAGCGCCACGAGCACGATCCCGAGGACGACGCCGACCACGCCGTCGAAGAGGCTCGTCCCGAGGGCGCCGGCGCGGCTCCCGACCGCTTCGCTCACGTGGTGGAGGACCGGCACGTTGTGGCTGAAAATTCCGCCACCTACGAGGAAGACGGCGATCGTTCCCGCCACCGAGAGCCCCTTCATCAGCAGCGGCGCGAAGCGAACGAGCCCGGCGCCGACCGGGCCGAGCGCGCCGCCGCGGCGTTGCAGGGCGAGGCCGAGGTCGTCGATCTTCACGATCCCGGCAACAAGGCCGTAGACGCCGACCGTCATCGCGACGGCGACCGCGCTCAGCACCAGCACGCGCGTCAAGAACGGGACGTCGCCGACGCTTCCGAGGGCGATGACGATCAGCTCCGCCGACAGGACGAAATCGGTCCGGATGGCGCCACGGATCTTCTCTTTTTCGATGGCCGCGAGGTCGACGGTCTCATCGGCGACGGCGGCCCGAAGCGCCGCAAGTTCCGCCTCCTCGGTTTTCGGGTGGAGGAACTTTTCCGCAAGCTTTTCGACCCCTTCGTAACAGAGGAAGGCGCCGCCGACGAGCAAGAGCCCGGTGATCGCGACCGGCGAAATCGCGCTCAACAGGAGCGCCGCCGGGACGAGGATGACCTTGTTGACCGCCGACCCCTTCGCGACCGCCCAGACGACCGGGAGCTCGCGATCGGGGGTAAAGCCGCCGACTTGCTCGGCGTTGAGGGCGAGATCGTCGCCAAGGACGCCAGCGGTCTTCTTCGCGGCGACCTTCGTCAGCACGGCGACGTCGTCAAGGAGGGCGGCTAGGTCGTCGAGGAGCGCAAAAAAGCTGGTCGCCACAGGTCCTCTTGGTCGTCGGCGGCCGCCGCACCAGCCCGCCGGGTGCGAGCGGCGTTCGGGCCAGCGCGCTTCCTTACCGTGCCTTTAGGTAAATAGGAACTGCCACGGAAAAACAGGCGATTCGCACGCTGTCGTGTAAGCGCGACGTCCCCCACCCGTTCCTGGACGCCGATGCTCTACCGCCCCTTCGCTCGTGCCGCCCTTCTTTTGCCCCTCCTCGCTTGCGGTACACCGCCGGCGAAAGCCGCCGCGCCGACCGCGAGCACGCCGGACGACGCCCCGGACGCTTCCGAGCGCAGCGGAATCGCTGGGCCGATCCGTTCGGGGACGATCTCGCCAGGGACGGTGAGCACCCCGGCGAGCATCGCCTTCGCCCCCGTCGATCCCGACGCTTTCCCGCTGGCCGACCGGCTCGCCTTCGGGCTGCGCGCCGAGTTCCAGGGGCGAACTCTCTTCGTTCATTCCCGATTTCGCGGGGCACACAGCAGCAAGGACTTCGACGGCCTCGGCGCGCGCACGCTGACGATCACCCGTCACGGGGTGGCGACGACCTACACGCTCTACGACGGAACCCAGCTCCGCGGGGGGAACGTCGAAATGGCGACGCCGGTCCCGTTCACGCTCCCGGCCGGTCAGGTGATGTTCGATGACGGCGCCTTCCAGGTCGATCTCACCGGCGCCATCGCCCCCGGCGACACGGTGACCGTGCTCATCCCGCAAGTCTCCGGGCCGCCCGGCGAGGCGGTCGTCCGCGTGGAGTAGGTGGGAAATCCTGCTTGGGTCGGCGGGAAAAATGGCCGACTCTCCGCAACCATGAACTTCCGCGAGACCTTTGACGCGTGCGTCGCGACCCTCCGCGCCCATCCTCGGATCGTGGTGACCCACGCCTGGCTCGGCGAACCGGCGACCGACGCGGAAGTCGCTGAAACCGAAGCGAACGTTGGCCCGCTCCCGGCGCCGGTACGCGCCTTTTACAAACAGCACAATGGGGCCCAGCTCCGGTGGATCGATCGGGAGAGTGCTGGCTTTTCTGCCGACGACGATCGGGGCTTTGTCGGGGACTACGATTGGTCGGTCGGCTGCGACGAGCGGGCCGACGGCGTGTTTCATTTCGTGCCGCTGGACCGGTTCGTCGATCGAAGTCTCTTTCACGGGGACGACGCCGAGATCTATTGCGCCTTCGACGATTTCGGCGACGAAGCGGTCTCCCTCCGGCGAGCTGCTCGCGGGCGCCCGCTCACGACGAAGCTCGCGCTCGGCGACGATCACAACGTCGGTTGGGACGACTGTCCCCTCGAATTTGAAGAGTATTTGGCGCTCACCCTCGCCCTCTATGGCCACGCCGACGAGCGGACCGCCCGCCTCCGTGGCAAGGGGGATCCCGGCTGGAAATTCCCGGCGTCGGTGCTCCGAAATGCGCTCCCACGGGGCAATGCAGCGACCGGACGGCGCGTTCAGTGGACCGACGAACGGTATTTCTTTTCCACCGCTCGTGGCACCCTTCTGGAGGACGCGGACGGACCGGGCCACGATCCGGAGAAGATCCGCATCCTTGGCGATCTGGGCGGGGTGATTGAGCGCCGCCGCCGGGAGACCGATCCGCTCGCGACGCCGGACGACACCTACGAGCTCGCGCGCTCCGCCCCCGCGGAATTCCTCGAAGCGCTGCTCCGCATGCCGCCGGTCGCCGCCCGGGCGATGCTTGAAAGCGTGCGGTCGACGGAGCGGCGCCACGGACGCTACCGCGACATCCCCGTTGTGCTGGAGGCCGGTGTATTCGCGGAGATGGCCCTCTTCGCCCCCCTCGACGAGATCCGCGTGCGCGACGTCTACGTCGCCCTCTTCCGAGGCTGGATGCCGAACATCCGCGAGATGGGCGTCCACGGCGCGCTGATTCGGCTCGCCGAAATGCTCACCGTCCTCGCGCGTTCGCTCCCCGCCTCCAAAATCGCGCCGATCGTCGCGCTCATCGCCGCCATCGACGCCTTCGCGGCGACGTTGCCGAGCGCGCCGACGCCGCCGGTGCTGAGCGAGCACGCCAATTACTGGCGGAGCTTGGTCACGACGACCTGAAAGAACGGGAACGAACTGCCGGTGTGGAGCGGCTCGTCGAGGGGGGCGAAGGCGAGCGTACCGCCCGGCGTAGCCTCGCCAAATTCGCGGGCGACGGAGGCTTCGTCGTAGAAGAACATCTTCAAACCGGGGTGGATTTCGTACCAATCTTCCCCGAGCTTCGGCCCCTGTCCGTACATCGGTGCCGTCTTTGAAATGACGGTGAAGATCATCGTGCCGCCGGCGGCGAGCTGCCCCCAGCAGGCGCGGAGGACCTTCGCCCGGGCGGCGCCATCGAGAAGGTAGAGGAGCCCGTAACAGAAGATTCCGTCGTAAATCCGGTCATCAAACGGCATATCGGTGACGGAGCCGTGGACGATCGGGATGGTGAGCCCGAGTTCCGACCGGGCGAGCGCGATGGCGGTCTCCGAGATTTCAATCCCGGAAACGGTCATGCCGGCATCGAGGAAGACCTTCGCATTCCGCCCGTAGCCGACGCCGGGGATCAGCACGTCGGTCACCCCGTTCGCGACGAAGACCTCTTTCGCGAGGAGCGCCGCCTGCGTCGGCGAGAGGCCCCACATCAGTTGGCGCTCGGAGAAGGTCTTTTCCCAGATTTCGGTCATGGGGAGGGGTTAGCAGAGGGCTTGGCCTGAAACAGGCAGAAGCGCGCCGCCGGGGGCCGCTGTTGAAGAAGCCCCGCCGAGCCCGTCGGAAACGATGGCGAATTCCCCCATGCCGGCGACCGGGACCGCCGCTTCGAGGACCGATCCGCCGAGGGCGACGATCCGTTCGCGGGCGGCGGCGAGGTCGGCGACGAGGACGTGGGGGAGCCAATGGGCGCGCGTGTTCGCGGGGGCCCGTCCGTTCGCGACCGCCAGCGAATTTGCGGGGAGCGGCGGCGCGAGAGACGGCGGGCCCACTTCCACAGGGGCCGCGGTGAACGGGTTGAAGGACGCGGCGGTGACGCCGTCGGGCCGGAGGAAGACGCCGATGTCGCCGTCGTCGTGGACGTCGTGGACGTCGTGGAACGGGCGATCGCCCCAGCCGACGACGCGTCGGTAGAAGGCTTTCGCGGCGTCGGCGTCGGCGGTCATGAGCTGGTCCCAGCAGAAGGTGTGCTTTTTCGGGAAGTTCCCCGGGCCAAAATCCGGAGGATCGCCGCGGAAGCTGCGGAAGAGGAAGAAGACGGCGCCTTGGGCATCGCGGACGCAACACCAGCGGCCGACGCCGGGGATGTCGAAGGGCCCCGCGCAGACGCCGCCCCCCTGTTCGAGGGTGCTGGCGACGGCGGCGTCGACGTCGGGGACCGAGACGTAGCCGGCCCAGTGGGGCGGGACGCCGTCATGAGCAAGGATCCCGCCGACTTCCGGCGCATCGGGGGCGTCCGACGCGCGGATCATCGTGTAGGTCTTCCCCGCCTCCATCGGCGACGCCGTCGCGGCAAAGGCCCACCCGAACAGGGCACCGTAGAAGGCTTTGGCCGCTTCGGCATCGGCGGTCATCAGCTCGTGCCAGACGAATTTCCCGGGGGCGAAAGACAAATCGCTCATGAACGCGCTCCTGCGCGGGAGAGCTACGTGAGGATGCGGGGGGCATCTAGAAACGTGCCGCACGGTTCACCGACGGGCGCGGCGCGCCAAGGCCAAGCGAGACTCCAACGGGTCGCCGCCTGCGTCGGCCTCCCCGTTTTCGACGACGGCGGCCTTCCGTTCGGCGGTGACCGGTCCGACGAAGGCCAACGCGCCCGTCCGCGAAGCGGGAGACGGCGCGGACTTCGATGCAATTCCTCGGAACGGCGGGTCGGTGGTGCATGTGGGCGGGCGCTGCGAAACGGTACGCCGGTAGTAGCCTTCGCTGGCGGCGCTGTGGATGGTCATGCGCCCCAGCTCGTAGGCGCGCTTCGCGAGTTCCTTGGCCCGCTTGCGGTTCCCCGTACGAAAGTGGAGGTGCGCGGCACGATCAAGCGCCTCCGCGTGCCGATGGTCCCGGGCGATCAACGCCTCGTAGTCGTCCAACGCGTTGGCATAGAACTCCGCGCCGTCTCTGGCTTCGCCGACGGACGCGTTGGCATCGAACTCCGCGCCGTCTCTGGCTTCGCCGACGGACGCGTTGGCATCGAACTCCGCGCCGTCTCTGGCTTCGCCGACGGACGCGTTGGCATAGAATTCCCCCGCCCGTTCGTAAACGGAAGCGCGGTCCAAGCGCAGCGATGCCTCTCGCGCGGGATCGGAGGAGGCGAGTTTCTGCGCCGCGAGCGCGCGGGTCAGCGTTTCGATCGCCGCGTCGTAACGATTTTCGGCAAGAAGCGCCTGCACGTCGCGTCCAAGCGCTTCGCCGGCATCGTCCAGCGCGTCGCCGATGAGAGCCCGGAGGGGCCCGGGAACCCGCGGATCATCGCGGAAGACGTTGAGCCATTCGCGGAGCTTTTCGGGCGGGGCGCCGAGATCGGCGCTCGCAAAATAGGCGAGATAGAACCGGTCCTCGGCGTCCTCCGTGGAAGCGGCGTCGGATGCTGCGAGGAATGCTGCGAGGAGCGACTGCGCGTGCAGGCGCGCGCGAAGGTCGCACCGCGCCGAGGGCGTCATGAACTCGCGGAGCGCCGTCCGCCACACGGGATCGGCCTCGTTCGCCGCAAGCTCCTCAAGGATCACGGCGAGTCGCGGCAGGGACGTACCCCGCCCCATCGCGCCGATGAACAGGACATCGGTCTCCCCGCCTCGCCCGGCGAATTGGCGCCGCCAGGAGGCCCCTGTTGATGCGGGCCCGCCGTCTCTCGCGACGCCTCCGCCAGCAAATTCGCTGGCGTTCGCGAACGCTACGGCGTTCGCAATCCGCACAAACTGCTCCGAAAGGGAGAGGTAAATCTGCGCGCCGAAGCGCTCCTCGAGGGCGCGTGCCAGCCGTCGCGCGGCAAACGCGAATTGAAGCTGGGTCTGCATCGGCGGCGCGATCGGCGCACGCTCACCAATGATCCGCTCCACGATTTTCGCCAACTTCAACCACCACGCGAGTAGCGACGACGCGTTGGCATCGAACTCCGGGCCGGACGCGTTCCCGAATCCGAACTCCGCGAAGGGTGAGACGGACGGCGCTTCGTAGCCCGCCAGCACCGCTGCGAGCTTCTTGAGGTTCTCGGGCTTCGGCGCGTGTTCGTCGTCGAGCCACCCGTCGAGCGTCCGTTCGTCGACGCCCACGCTCGCGGCGACCGCGTCCCGCGTCGCGTTTCCGACCTTCCCGCGGAGCCATTCTTTGAAGGGCTGGGACTCGGACAGCGGCGGCAGTGCCGGTTGGTCGAGGAGCGCCAGGAGGCACCCGACGCGGAGCGCCGCATCGATCACGACCGGCTGTAGCGCCACCAGCTCGGCCGCCGCCACGCTGGGGGTCTCGACCGTCCCAATGACGCCCGCGAGCCGGTTCCACTCGGTGAGGTAGGCGATGAACGCTGTTTGGGCGCTCGCGCGCATGACCGGATCGTCGAACAGCGCTTTGCAAAGAGCGCCCAAGACCGCTGCCTCCGTCGATTCTTTGACGGTCACCCCTCGAAAGTAGGGGCGATGCACGTCCGTCTCTGCGAGCGGTTCATGGACGTCCAAGACGTCGACGAACAACGCGAGTGCGGTCACGGCAGGCGGCACAGCAAATTTCGGCATCGATTCCCCCATCCTATCGATTCCCCCATCCAACGAAAAGGACCGGAGAGACGCCTCGCGACGTTCCTCCGGTCCCTGCAGCCTCGCAACCTTCGTCCTCGCCCGCGCGCGGATCGAGGAACAAGGCAGTTTAGCGCTTGGTACCCGACCCGCCCGACGGTGCCGGAGAAGGCGCCGGGGAAGGCGCCGGGGTGCCCCGCGAACTCCAGTACGCCGAGTTGTTGCCGTTCAGCTGGTTGGAATGGTTGTTGTGGTTCGAGTTTCCGCCGCCGTTTCCGCTCTTTTTTGACATGGATGCCTCTGTGGTGATGGCTGATTGCCATCCCCCACGTTGTCGCATTGGGCGGCGCGCCATTCAGCGCGACGAGGCGGAAGAAATTTGGTCAGCGCGGGTGTGGGGCGTCCGCTCAGCTCGGTGCGTCCTCCGTCTCCGTCGCCGGCGTCGCCGGCGTCTCCCGACGGGACGCCTTCGCGCGGCGGGTGGCGGCCGCCTCGGTGGCGTCGAGGGTGCCGAAGATGAGCGCGTAGGTCGCCTCCCCAAGTTCTTCGGTTTCGGCGACTGCGCGGAGCGCATGCACCGTCCGAACCCATTCGTTCCGGGCCTTTACGCCGTCGGCGCGGGTCGCCTGGTCGCTGTCTGCGTGGAGGAGTTGGGCGCGCTCCGCCTCGATCTGCCCGAGACGCTTCGCAGCCGTCAGCCACTGCTCGACGGTCGACCAGAGGTTCCCCTTCAGGACCGGGATCTCCTTCAAGCGCTTCTTGAGCGCCGGGTTCGCCGCGAGGCGCTCCGTCAACAGCGCCGCCTCGCCGGCCTCGCCGCGGAAGCTCAAACGGGCATGGGCGCGCCCCTGGGGGAGCAGCACCGCGAGGAGCTCAAGGAGCGATCCGTCGCCGGAAATCTCTGCAAGTGCCTCCAGGTAGCGATGGGTCGCGATGACCGCCGCGTCATGGACAGCATCGACGGTGGTCGCCTCGGCGGCGAGCGCATCGAGGGTCGCCGCATTGGCGCCATCGGCCGCCCGGTTCGCGGCGACAATGCCGACAAGCACCCGCGAAAACTTCGGCAAGAACGCCGCAAGCGCGGGCCGCACTTGGACCGCATCGTGGGCCGGTCCCGGCTCCGTCCAGCCACGCGCCACCGTCACCATCTCGCCCGTCGAGAGACTCTTCAATGCCATCTCAGCACCCCTATCCTTCGCTGTGGGTCGCCCAAAAGGCATCGCTCCGCCACGAAGCGACTGCCGTTCTTGGCGTAATTTCGGCGCCGACGGTCGCGTGACACGCAGGGACCGTCAAGGGGAAACGCGCGGACCGCGTGAGAAAGAAGGGGTGGGAGAAGAAGGGGCGCCCCCCCGGCTGCAGGCGAGAGCCAGCAACGGGAGAGCGGCAATTCCAACGCGAGCGACGCAGTTCAATGCGCGTCGGCCCCTGCGTCGATCCCCGAATCCCTCGGAAG
>DYPH01000125.1 GCA_020720045.1 Sorangium cellulosum
GTTTCGCGAGGACGTGTCGCACTCCGAAAAGGAGATTCCGAGCAGCTACCTAGCCTCCGCCCGATCGCCAATCGCGATCCGTCCGACCCCCAGCTTGATGGCGCATGCACGCCGCGAGTCGGGAGCGCCGTCTGCAAAGCGGCGATCTGTTCCGTCGTTGACAGCCTCTGCGGCCTTCGCGATGGCGAGTCGGGTTGCACGGCAGCGAACGCGGCGACGATCTGCCGCTCCGGCTTCTGTAGCCAAGGCGGCACGTGCATCGGCGCAAACGCCTGCGTGACCGACGGCGACTGCAAAGATGGCTGGTGCGACATGTCGGCCGGCAAGTGCAAGGGTCCCGTTCCGAACGGCGACTCGATCCCCGTCGACTCGAAGCACGTCACGCCGCGCGTGGCCGGCGTCTGCCAGCCCGATACGGCAACCCTCGTCTGTCTTTCGAAGAGCTGCGAGACGGTCGACAACCGCTGCGGCCTCAAGAACGGCACGAACTGCGCGGCCGACGCGACCTGCCGTTCGGCGGTCTGCTTCAACGACAAGAAGTGCGGCAAACCGGTAGGCGAGACCTGCACCGGCAACGGCCAGTGCCGCTCGGCGGTCTGCAACAGCGGGCGCTGCATCGGCTGCGCGTCGGACAGCGAATGCAGCGCCGGGAGTTACTGCGACAAGCCGGGCACTGGCGACGCGGCATGCCTCCCGAAGAAGCCGAACCTCGACCCCTGCGGCGCGGCGAACGAGTGCCTTACTGGCACCTGCGACAGCAACAAAAAGTGCGGAAAGCTTGATGGAAAAGTCTGTGCATCCCCCACGGAATGCCAGACGCCGAGCTGTGCCGATGGTGCCTGCGGCGCCGCGACCTGTGAGAGTGACGCCGACTGTGGCGACAGCAAGAGCGGGCGCGTTTGTGACACTTCGGCGACCGGTGGAAAGTGCATCGATGGCTGCAAGGTCGATCCGGCTGCCGATCGCGGCTGCCCCGATACGTTCGTCTGCAGCGACGTCGGCACGGCGTTTGGCGCCTGTGTCGCCGCCGGCCCGGCCGATGACGGCGCGACCCTCGAAGGGGGCGGCCTCGGCTGTGCAGTGACGCCAGCCGCAACGCGCACGAGCCTCGGCGCCTTGCTCGCAGCTGTTGGTCTCGTCGTCGCGACCTTCCGTCGTCGCAAGTAAGCCCCTTCGTGGCCCGGCAAGCCGCCGGAGCGAAGAACCAAAGAACGCCGATCGTATGCAAAATGCATGCAATCGGCGTTCTTTTTTCTTCGTCGGTGAAGGTGGGAGAGGAACCGCTTGACGGCGTCCCCTCGGATCCGGTTCGATGCACAACCCTTATGCTTCCGGCTGATCATCCGGAGACCCGGCGCCGGTTCCAAGCGGAGCTCGACCTCGTCTCGATCGTCGTCGCCCAGACGATGCGCCTCTTTGGCCGTTTCGTCGAAATCGACGATCTGCAGAGCTTCGGCCATGAAGGGTTGTTGCAGGCTGCACGCACCTACGACCCGAGCCGGGAGGTCCCGTTTCGTCGGTGGGCGAACGTGCGCGTTCGTGGCGCCGTCTATGATGGCGTTCGTCGTTCCGGGCGTCTCCCGCGCCGCCTTTACCTCCGCGTGCAGGCGCTCGCCTCAGCAACCCTCGTGACAGAAGCGGCCGACGAGCAGCAGTCTGGCGACGCCGCGCCGCGAACCGCCGTCCAAGCGGACGAAGCGATCCGGGATCGCTTGGGGGCGAGCGCCACAGCGATGGCAGCCGCAATTCTCGCGGCACGCAGCATCGACGATGAGACGCTCCACGTCCCTGACACGGGCGCCAGCCCGGAAGAGACGGCCTCTCTGAAGCAGCTTGCCGGCCACCTCCGCGCGGCGGTTGACGGGCGCGATGATCCAGAAAAAACGCTCCTCTTGCGCATGTACTGGCAGGGGGAGAGCCTCGAAGAGGCTGGGGCCGCCGTCGGCCTGTCGCGGTCGTGGGCGTGTAGGATACACGCACGTGCGATAGGCAGCATCGGCAAGCAGCTGCGCAGCCTCGTGGAGTAGCGGCCGACGGAAATTCGGGCTACCGGCACGTTCCATGGGCGAGCGTGTAATTGTGGCGATGAGCGGCGGCGTCGACTCCAGCGTGGCAGCGGCGCGCCTCCACGACGCTGGCTACGAGGTGGTCGGGGTGACGCTCCACCTGTGGGACTATCCGGACGACCCCGATGCGAAGGGGGCCCACGGCCGCTGTTGCGCGCCGGAAGATCAGTACGACGCTCGCCGTGTGGCTGACTTCGTTGGATTTCCTCACTTTACCTTCGACCGCCGGGACGCGTTTCGGACGCAGGTCGTTGAACCGTTCGTCGATGCCTACCTTGCTGGGACGACGCCGAGCCCCTGCACGACCTGCAACCGAAGTGTGAAGCTCGGAGAGCTGCTTGCGCTCGCGAAGCGCCTCGGCGCGACGAAAGTTGCCACCGGGCATTTCGCGCGGATTGAAAGGGACGAAACCGGGCGCGCGTTCGTCGCGGAGGCGGTCGATCGACGGAAGGATCAAAGCTACTTCCTCTATTCGGTCCCCGATGAATTGGTGGAGATGCTCGTCTTCCCGCTCGGAGAAAGCACGAAAGACGAAGTGCGTGCCGAGGCGGTTGCTCGGAATCTACCTGGCGCGACAAAAGGGGAGAGCCAGGAGCTTTGTTTCGTCGGCCAAGGGGCAGGCGCCTACGCAAAGTTCGTCGAGGAACGGGCCGGCGATCGGCGGACGGCCGGCACCCTCGTCGACGAAGCAGGGAAGGTCCTCGGTCGCCACGAAGGCATCCACAAGTTCACCGTCGGCCAGCGAAAAGGGCTCGGCGTGGCGCTCGGGCACCCGGCGTTTGTAACCCGCATCGACGGGCGGACCGGCGTCGTTGTGCTCGGCTCCGAGGAGGGGCTCGCTGTGCGCGAATGTTCCGTGGAAGATGCATGCTTTTCGCCGGGCGTGACGTTCCCGTTCCGGGCGCGCGTGCGGGTCCGCTACCGGCACGAAGGGGCGCCTGCCGTCGTTCGTCGCGACGAAAGCGGCGAAATTCGCGTCGTATTTGACGAGCCGGTCCGCGCCGTCACCACCGGGCAGGTCGCCGTCTTCTACGATCCGGCATCGCCGACCCTTGCCCGCGTCTACGGCGGCGGAAAGATCGTCGCCCACGCGTGAGTTCGCGAGGGATGCCGCTGGAACTCCACGAAAATAGCGGGTACCGAGAGCCCCCGTGACGCCCCCGCCGATGAACCTCGCCTTGCCGGTACCGGAGGCCGTCTCGTCGCCATGTTCGCGCTGGCTCGCGACGCTGGCGACCGACGTCGACGCCGCGATCGGGGCGACGCTCTGGCTCGCCGAGCTCGCCGATGGCGACCGCGAAGACCTTGCCAACGCCCTCGACGCGGTGGCTGACGAAGCAGGAATTCCAAGGAACCATAGGCAGTTACTCGCCATGAGCCGCTGGGAAGCTGCGAGCGATGGCGACGCTCTCGTCTTCACGCGCGGCGCCGTTACCCACCGAACCGTATTCGCCGACGACGGCACCCTCGTCGCAAGCACCGAACAACCGCCCCCGGGCGGCACGCTCACGCCGGTCCCGTTCGCCGTCGCCCAGGACCGCCTTGCGCGGGGAATTCTCGCGGCCCGCCGCCGGGGGGGCGTCACTCAACACTCCGCATTGATGCCACTTTTGGCGGGGGACTGCCGATGAATACAAACGTCTTTGGCGCTCTTGTCTTTTCTCTCCTGCTTGGCGCCTGTGGGCCGAAATACGGTGAGCCTCTCGTCGGCGTTTCTGCGCCCGAGCGGGCGACTTCCATCGCGTTTTCTTTCCGAACGGCCGGTGAGACGACGGCCGCCAAACGCGTCGGTACCGAGCAATTTCTCGGGCAGCCGGCCCTTCTCGTCTTCGTCACGACCGACGATCTCGTCGCGCAGGCCCAGCTCGTGGCGCTCGCGCGCGCGGAGCGGGAAGCGCCGTTTGGTGTCCCAGTGATCGCCGTTTTTGTCGTCGAAAAGCCCCAGGAAGAGCTCGTCCCCAGCTACGCGCGGACCCTCGATTTGCCGTTTGTCTTGGCGATTGCCGACGACGAGACCCGTGCCGGCGGAGCCCCCTTTTCGCTGGCTGCCGTTCCGACGTTGGTCCTCCTCGATGGCGGTGCCCACGTGGCGTGGAAGAACCCCGGCGTCGCCCATCCGAACGACGTCCGCAAGCAGATCGCGCTCCTCAAAGGCGGCAAATAGTCGACGGTCTCGTCAGGGATCAATCGTCCAAAACTGCGCCGGGACGAGGATTTCCTCCGGGGACGTCCCACCGCGACGCACGTTTCCGTGTTTGTCGATGCCGAAGCCGTGGTCGCCGAAGACGACATAGAGCACGCGATGCCCCTTTGTCGTCGCGGCGTCGCTGGCGTGGGTCGCAAGAATACGTGCGACGTCGTGGGCAGTCCGGTGAAGTTTTTCGCCGTTTGCCGTCGTTGCGAGTCGCGCTTCGATGAGATCGAGTTTGAAGATATCCCGGGATCCTACCCGGAGCCGATGGGGGATCTCGGCCGCCTTGCCGAAGGCGAGCGCCTCCCCGAGTTCGGGTTCGCCGTCGGGGAGGAAGGCGAGTTCGGGGCGCGCGAGGACGCGGAGCTGGTGGGCCGTCGTCGCCGGCAGCGTCGACCAGCAAATTTGCTCGGCGATGAGCTTTGCCCGCCCCCCAAGGAGAGCGCGGAAGTGGGTTCCGACGTCTCGGCCGAGGTCGACGCGAAGGGAGTCGACGAGGGTGAAGACGGTCGTCCGCGCATCGTGTTCGCGGCCGCGTGCCGTCGCCGTGTTGAAAAGATCAAACGTCATTTTCGGACGGTTCGTCCGATGGGCAAACGTGGGAAATGCGTCGCCGTAGACGCGACCGAACGCATCCCCAAACTCGGTAACGAGCGCCTCAAGACGCTCATCTTCGTGCCCTTCGAGGAGCGCGCGACGGAGCGGTAGGTAATTCGTCAAACAGAGTTGTTCGAGGGTCGCCAGCGCTTGCGGCCCTCGCGCCTGCGTCAGCGCCGATGCCCATCCCCGTACGTCGGTGATCGACGCGGCGGTCGGCTGGTAGGGGGGCACCGGTGGTGCCTCATTCTTGGTAGTAATTTCAACAGTTTGCTTGGTGGCCGGGCGCCGCACCGCCGCAGAAGCGGGCGCGGGCGTCTCCGTCGTGAGGACCTGTTGGCGTTCGGTCGTCGCCGGCTCGGGCTCGCCGAGGAGCGCGCGCAGCGGGAGCGTCTCGACGGGGACCTCGACCTCGGTCGCGTCGACGCCGAGGAAGAGTTGGAGAGGAAGCCGTTTCGTCGCCGCGCAGAGGAGCTGGAGCGTCGCCGCGTCCCGCTTCCCAAGGAGCCCCTCGTCACAAACGGTGGAAAGTCCTGAGAAAATGAGGCCGAGACCCCGGAAGCCGAGGGCGAGCGTCCGCGTGAGTTGGCTGACGAGGAGCGCCTTCGCGTCCTTCTCCTCGTCGGCGTCCTCCTCACCGCCGTGGACGGCGAGGGTGCTCTCGACGGCGAAGGTTACGCGGTCGGCGACCGATCGACGGTCCCGGGCCGCGAGATCAACGGCAACGGCGAGGAGCCCGTCCACCGGTGCCGGCGGCGGCGCAAACGCGATCGCGCCGGCGAGCGGTGCATCGGAGGCAGGGGGCGTCAGGGGGGCCGCACTCATCGACCGAGTGCCCTACGACGGGGCGCTGGAAAGCGTCCAATTTTCGGCGGTCTTGTCGCTCGTGTTTTCCGTCGAGGTCCGCTAAGACCGACCCCGCTCTGCGGCGCGCCGTTCGCCGGTACGTGATCCCCTATACTACGAACCCGGAAGACATACGTCCGCCCGGTGTGCACGCCGGGCCGCCCCGCAAGAGGCGGATAACTCGGAAGCCTGAAGTGCGGCGTCTGTGTCTACCACCTAGCGAAAGCTAGGGGTTCATAGGCCCGGTGGGCGTCGGGTCGCAGAGCACTTTTACGCAAAAGAAAAGGCGGTCCCGGGAAGGGAACCGCCTTTGATCGTTCCGCGGGTGACCGCGACGGCTCACTTACAGACGGTGACGGGGAACGTCCCCTTCACGAAGTGACGGGCCGACTTTGCCGGGGCCCCGTTCGAGTCATCGCCCGCTTCGACGGTGATTTCCGCGCTCGTCGGCGTCACCTTGGCGATGGTGATCGAGCCCGAGTTCAAGTTCATATTACCACTTGAATTTGCGGTCTTTTCCGTCTTCGGGAAGAGCCACGTCGCCGCCCCTTGGGCCATCGTCGCGCTCGTTGCGCCGCCGACCTTCAACGTCCCCTCCTTCGACGGGGTGATGAAGACGATGTGCGCAAAGCTCGAGTCGCGCTTGACGAGGACGTCATTGGCGGCTTTTGCCTCCGTGCACGTGACTTTGTCGTTCCCGTAGAGGATGAACATCGACTGCTTCTTCCCGAACCAATCGCGGTTCACGTAGAAGGCAGACTTCACCTCAAAGGGGCGACCATCGACCATGTTCGTCGGGCCGGCCGGCGCGGCGGGGGCGGTCGGCGCTGCGCTGGCGGTCGGTGCAGCGCTGGCAACCGGTGCTGCGCTGGCGGTCGCGGTTGCTGCTGCGCTGGTCGCCGGAGCGGCGCTCGCGACGGGCGTTTCCGAGGCAGCCGGCGTGGCCGCGGGGGCCGGGGTTCCGCCGCCACAGGCGACGAGAGGGAATGCGAGGAGGAGCGCGAAGGGGAGGGTACGCATGGCGCGCAGAGAAGCCCCAAGCGATCGGGCGCGTCAAGAGTTTGCTTGAACGTGTCGTCCGGCTGACTTACCGGCCGACGAGCGGGTGCATTCGTGCTCGCCGGTTTCTCACCACCTGCAGCGGTTCCGGGCGGCCGCGCAGCTATAGGCCGTCGGCGAAGGCGGCGACGAATTCCCGGTGGGTCGCGAGCGGATCGTTTTCGCCGGGGGGCGCTCCGAAGAGGTCGGCGGGGCGGTGGCCGCTGCGCACCGTCAGCACGGTCATCGTCCGCGCGGGGACGTCGATGGAAAACGGGAAGCGCCAATCCTTCGAGGCGAGCTCAGGTACCCCATTTTTCTCGCGAATTCGACGATACGGATGCGGCGCCGGCCCCAGGGAAAGCGCGTCGATAACCGCCGGACGGGGGGCAAGGCCGCGGGCCTCTAAGAAGGCGATTCGCCCTTCGGCGTTCGGTGCAAACTGCACCTTCCACGGGGCGCGTGGATCGTCGGGCCGCGGGCCGACATGGGGCGCGGCAGTCCCTTCCTCGGCGAGCCAACCGGTGCCCGCCTCGGGGAAGGCGTCGGCGTAGGGGACGTAGGGCTTCACATCGAGGAGCGGCGTGCCGTCGAGGATGTCGAGCTCGGCCACGCGCACGATCAGGCCGTCGACGCCGAGGAGCTTCACCGCGGAAAGACCGATCGGGTTCGGGCGGTGCGGGGAGCGCGTCGCAAAGAGCCCGCGCTTCACGTCACTTCGCGGCGGGAGCACCGTCGGCGCGAAATGTTTCGCTTCGTGGAACCAGAAAAGGACCCAGATGCGGTCCCAACCGGCAAGATCTCGGAGCGCGTGCTCGTAGCCGTGACCGGAAAAAAGCTCAAGAGTTCCAGTTGTTTCTGCGGCGACGATCGCCTGACGCGGCGCCTCACGCTTCTCGCGGAACGGCGAACGGACGACCCCAATCGGTGTAAGCTGCAGCGGTTGCGGCGTGGTCGGATCCATGCGCTCAGTCGCCGTGGGCGCGGAGTTCTGCGACGATGCCGCGGCAAAACGCCGGGTAGTCGAAGATGGTGAGGTCGATCCCGTTCACGTCCTGGGCACCGATTTCGTCGAGGTGGTCGGCGGGGACGCACCCCTGGAAGGTGCCCCACTTCGCACTCTCGACGGTGATGAGGCCATCAGAAGCCTTCGGAGGGAGGCCCCATTCGGTCGCGGTGACAACGGTCGCGAGTAGAGGATTCAATACGTCAAGTTTTGTCGGTTTATTCGGAAATGTTGCGCCGTCACAAATGCCAATTCCCGGGCGTAGATTCGAGCGTCCCGCCCACGAAAGGTAGCGAACACGCCGGTCGTCGATGTACTTCGGATTGAAAATCTTGGTTGTGTGTTCCTCAGAAAGCTCATTGAGCTGAGCCCGAAGGTGCGGATCATTTTTTAGGTCGTAGACGGTGACTTGAAGCGCCTTCGCGAGCCCTTCGAAGACGCCGTCGGCGACCGCTGCGGGGAGCACATCGCCGACGCCCGCGACGACGTCGGCGACCTTGGTGCCCCGGTGCGGCGTCGAAACGGTCACGAGCGTTTGCACGCGGTCGCCCCAGTGGAGGCCGTTGGGGCTGACCAGCAAGCGGGCGTCGAGTCCCCCCTGGCTGTGGGCGATCAGGTTCAATTTTGCGGCGCCGGTCTGCGCGCGAATCGCCAAGAGTTCCGTCTCCAGGGCGCGGCTGCGTGCTTCGCTGGAGTCGTAGGGGGGGAGGGTGACGTTGAAGACGGTCTCGCCGCGACTGCGGAGGTCGTCGACCACGTCCCCCCAATACTGGATCGTCGCTCCGAGGGGGCGGATGGTGTCGAACCCGGCCATTCCATGAACGAATACAATAGGGTAGGGGGCGCCGCGCATCGATGCTTGTGCGTCGCTCGACGCGGTCGAGGCGTCGTTTTCGACGGCGGCATCCGCGCCGTTTGCGCCACCGTCCATGGCGTGGCGTCCGGCATCGGCGGTCGGAGCTTCGCCGACGTCCCCGCCGCATCCAGCGACGGCAAGCGCGAGCAACAGGGGAGCGGCGTTGCGGAGGGGCGACATCGCGCGGCAGGCTACACGGCCTGGCGAGCGGTGCCAGAGGGATCCGGCCTCTTGGCGACCTTGTGGTCAGCCGGGCGCGCCGTCTGTCGAAGCGGGCGCCGTCGAAGCAAGTGCTGTCGTCCGTGCGTCTTCGAGGGCGGCGAGGAGGTCCTCACGCTGGCGGCGGAGCGTTGTCATTTCTTCTGGAGTGACGAGCGGCACGAGCCCGCCGCCGTGGGCGTCGGCGCGGTCGATCCAGCGGAGTGCGGCGAAGGGGGAACCCCAGATGATCGCGATAGCGATCGGGAGAACGGGCCCCTCAAAGAGACGTGTGGCGATGCCGGTGAGGACGAGCGCCCACAGCGGGAAAATAAGCAGGCCGACGCCCAACTTGTAGGTCGATTTGACGTCGTCGGTCCCTTTCGTCCAGCGCGCGATCAAACGCGGAAGCGGGTACGGGATCAAATAGAGAACTGACGCAACAAGCGCGAAAGGGGCAAGGAGAAAATGCCCCAGCCGCCGGAACAGGTCGACGGAGGCGCCCGAGGCACCGCGACGGACGTCGGCATCGCGCACGTGGAGGGCGTCGAGAGCCTCGCGATAGGCGGAAACGGCGGTGCGGAGGCGGTCGGTCCGTGGGCGATCAAGAGCGGCAAGCGCATCGCGCGCGGCGGCGACCTGCTTCGCGAGCGGCATCAACGTCCCCAGGGGAACCTCGGCAGACGGATGGGAATCGGCATAGAGCTCGGCAACTTGTAGCAACAGTCGACGCTCTTCCCAGGTAGGTGCGTCGAGGTACAGCGCGTCCAAATCGGCTTTGATTTGCGCGGTGATCGCCGGAACGAGCGCATCCCCAACCTCGCGATGATCGCGCAAGAAGCGCGGCGGACCAAAGAGCAGGAAGGCGCGGCTCCGGAACACATCGCGGGCGTCAAAATCGACGGCAACTGCCTGATAGCTGAGTTCAGCCTCGCGAGAACGCTGCTGGAGGGCGATCGCATTTGCGCGAACAAGCATCCGCGCTGCCCCCGTTTTTAGCTTCGCGACGTGGGGATCATTGTGGGAAATGCCCTCAGGAAAGATGAGCATGTTTCCACCACGGACGAGATGCTTTCCGACGGCATCAAACACGGCATCATTGTCAACTTTTCCGTCGCTCGTGTCCTGCTTTCGCGCGACTGGCACCGCCTCGGCGATTTCAAGTAGGCCGCGGAGGCCCGGAATTTTCCAGAGGGTGCTCTTTGCGATCGGCGAAACGGGACAGCCGATCGCGGTGATCACCAGCAAGGGATCTACGAGTCCGTTGTGGTGATTTCCGCAGAAAATACGACCGCCCGTGTTTGGAGTTGGGACGTCTCCACCGACGTCGACGGCGCGAAAATACAGCGACACGACGCGGCGAAAAAATGCACGAACTCCGCGTTTGATGACAGGTTCGGCGCGGCGCTTCGTGGGGGCGATGGGAAGCGCTTCGTCGCGCGGGCGGGGCATCCCGCGGATACTGCACCGAATGGCGGATGCTGTCAGCTGCTCGTCCGCCCGGAACCGGCGCAGGCGGTGAGGAACCGGCGAGCACGAATGGAGCTGCTCGTCCGCCCGGAACCGCCGCAGGCGGTGAGGAACCGGCGAGCACGAATGGAGCTGCTCGTCCGCCCGGAACCGGCGCAGGCGGTGAGGAACCGGCGAGCACGAATGGAGCTGCTCGTCCGCCCGGAACCGCCGCAGGCGGTGAGGAACCGGCGAGTCTCCACTCAGGAGGCGCCTTTTCGCGCGCCAGCGTCAAAAAAACACTTCCTTACCGCAAGGAAACGGAAGACGGCGCCACGACTCACTGTACTTTCCGCGCCGTGAATACCGAACGCAGATCCCGACTCGCGGTCTTCGGAGCGATTCTTCTCGGCGCGTGTGGCGGCGGTAGCCCGCCGGCGACGTCGCCCCCACCGGCGCCGAGTGCCGCCGGCCCGACCGCGCCCCCCCTGGCAAGTGCCGCAAAGGTCGACGCAGCGCTCCGCGAGGAGTGGAAAAAGGCTGGTCTTTCCGTTGCGCCGGCGGCCGACGACGGAACCTGGCTGCGGCGGGTGTACATCGATCTCGTCGGCACGATCCCACCGCCGGACGTCGTCACTGCTTTCCTTGCCGATGCGGCACCGTCGAAGCGGGAACAGGTCGTCGACCGGCTCCTTGCCTCCCCCGAGTACGCCACCCATTGGGCGAATTACTGGGAAGATACACTTATCGGCCACACCTACCGGGCGCAGATCGTCGATACGACCGCCTTTCGCACGTATTTGACGGCGGAATTTGCTGCGAATCGGCCCTGGGACAAGGTCGCCTACCGGGCTTCTCGCGGCGACCGGACAGAACGCCGCCAAGGACGACGTCGACGGACCGCCGGAAAAGGAGGCGACCATCGACCCGGCGGTGAACTGGACCCTCAAATACCTGGAAGCGCCGCAAGACTACGCGGGGAGCGCCAGCCGGGTGTTCCTCGGCGTGCAGATTCAATGCGCGCAATGCCACGATCACAAGACAGAAGCGTGGAAACAGAAAGACTTTCAGTCCTTCGCGTCGGCAGCGCTTCATTTTAAGAATGAGCAAATCGACAAGGGGATGGTCAAAGGCCTTCGGCGCGTCGATGTTCAGGACGCTCAAAGGGTTATTCCTCGCGTCCAGAAGGATCCGGAACTCGCCGGTGTCGCAAAAGCGCCGCCAGTGGTCCTCGACGGAACGAAGTTGCCGAACGGCCTCGAGACGCGAAAAGCCTTTGCGGGGTGGATGACCAGCAAGCAGAACGCCTGGTTTGCCAAGGCGTTCGTCAATCGGATGTGGGGCCACTTCCTCGGCCGCGGATTCTCCGACCCGGTAGACGACTTGCGTCCGTCGAACCCACTTGCCGTGCCTGCCGTGCTCGAGCTCCTCGCGAACGACTTCGCCGCCTCAAACTTTGACGTTCGCCACCTGCTTCGCACGATTGCGCTCTCGGAGGCCTACGCGGCTAGCGCGTCGAAAGATCCAAAAATTCTGCGCGATGACGGCGAAGATGTCCGTCTCTGGACGCATTTTCGACTCACTCCACTTGGCCCCGAAGAGCTATTGAATGCGCTCTTCCTCGCGACAGGTTTCGATCAGACGATGGAGAAGGCGGCGCGCGCGCAAGCGGTCGATCGTGCGCGCGCAGATCTTCAAAAGAGCTTCGGATTCCTCTTTGACGTCGACGAGGAATTCGACGCTGAGGACTACTCAGGCACCGTGACGCAGGCGCTCACGCTGATGAACGGCGGCCTCGTCAACTACGGCGCCGCGCGCCTGCCGGGTTCGGCGCTCGACGAAATTCTCAAGAGTTCCAAGACCGACAGCGATACTCTCCGCGCCCTCTTCTTGCGCAGTCTGGGGCGCCCGCCGACCGCCGCCGAGAGTACCCGCTTCCTCGCTTACGTCGCCGGCGCGACGCGTTCGATCGACGCGAATGCGATCGAAGCGGCACGAACCGCCGAAGAGCCGCCGAAGCCCGATGGAAACGCGGCCACCGGGAACGCAAAAGGCAAACCGGGGAAAGAAAAGGGGCAAAAGCCGAAAGAGAAGGGGGCGGGGAAGAAGAAGAATCCGCTCGGAGCCGGCGATCCGGCGGGCCGCCTTGCGGGGCGCCTCGGCGTCGCCGATCCGAAGCGCGCCGCCTGGGAGGATGTCTTTTGGTCTCTCCTTACGTCTTCCGAATTCTTCTTTAACCATTGAGCGAGGCGATCATGAGCGATTCTCAATTCCCGCCGTTTCGACGGAACGCAAACGTCTCTCGCCGCGCTCTCCTTCAGGGCTCTCTTGGCGCACTCGCGGCGTCCTTCCTTCTCCCGCGCGCGGCCCAGGCCGGTGTTGTTGCGGCGGGGAAGAAGCCGGCGAAGGCGGTCATCCTCCTCTGGATGAACGGCGGCCCCTCCCACATCGACACGTGGGATCCGAAATCGGGGCCCGATGGCACCGCCCACAAACGGATCAAGACGAAGAACAAGAATCTCGAGATCGTGGAGCCTCTCTCGGAGATTGCCGATGTTGCGGATCGGATCACCGTCGTCCGGAGCCTCACGCACAAAGAGGGGAATCACCAGCGTGCTCAGTATTTAATGCACACCGGCTACTCGCCGAATCCCACGGTCACCCATCCGAGCTTTGGTGGCTGGGTCGGCACCGAACTCGGCGATCCGAAAGGGGGATTGCCGGCTTTTGTGTCGATCGGTGGACCGAGCTTCAGTGCCGGTTTCTTGGGCGTCGAGCACGGGCCTTTTGTCCTCCCCCGCGGCGGAGATCTTCCGCGAAATTCGGGCTATGCGGCCGGCGTTGATGGCGAGCGCTTCGATGCCCGCAAGAAGCTCCTCGATGGCCTCGATAGTGAGTTCCTGGCAAAGACCGGCGATCGAAAAGTCGCCGGTCGCCACGAAGTGACCGAGAAGGCTCTCCGTTTGATGCGCTCGCCGGACCTTGCCGCCTTTAACATCGCCGCCGAGAGCGAAACGACCCGCGCCGCCTTTGGCGATACCGACTTTGGCCGCGGATGTCTCGGGGCGGTCCGCCTCGTGGAACATGGCGTAAAGTTTGTCGAAGTCGTCCTCGATGGCTGGGATACCCACCTCGACGTGAACGGCCGTACCGCGAAGCTTGGACGGACGCTCGCGCCGGCTTACGCCGCACTCATCAAAGAGCTCGCGTCACGGAAATTGCTCGACGACACCCTCGTCCTTTGGATGGGCGACTTTGGACGGACGCCAAAGCGGAACGGCAACGATGGCCGCGATCATCACCCGAAGGCGGCGTCGGTCGTCCTCGCCGGCGGCGGCATCAAGCCGGGGCTGGTGTACGGCGCAACCGATGAACGTGGCGATAACGTTGTGAAAGATCCGGTGACGCTGCCGAACCTTCTCGCGACGTGTGCGACGCTCCTCGGCATCGACCCCGATGAAAAACGCATCACGCCGATCGGTCGCCCGATCTCCGTAACCGACAGCGGCAAGCCGATCGCGGCGCTCATCGCCCCATAAGCGCACACGCTCCGTCGACCGTGGTTATGTAGCGGTGCGTCAACGGCGCGCCGCTCTTTTCTTCCCTCGAAAGCGCCGGGGGAGGTCTGCTAAAGCCTCGCGCCCATGACGACGACGGCCCACGACCCCGCAGCCGCTAGCGCGCTTGCCCCGGAGCTCTTGCTTCGGATTCATGATTTGATGGTGAAGACTCGGGTGCTCGAAGAGCGTCTGATCACCATGTACAAGCAAGGGGACGGCTACTTCTGGATCGGGGGGCCCGGCGAAGAGGCGTTTAACGTCGTTCTCGGCCTCTTGACGCATAAAGGCCGCGGTCCCGCCTACGACTACCTGCACCTCCACTACCGCTCGGCGGGCACGCTCCTCGCGCTCGGAGCAAACCCGGTAGATTTTCTTCGTCAAATGAAGAACATCGCCTCCGATCCGTTCTCGGGAGGGCGTAACTTCGCCGGTCACTCGGTGATCCCTGAGTGGAACGTCGTCCCGATCACGAGCCCGATTGAAGTCCAGTACTCGATCGCCCCGGGGACGGCGCTCGCCCAGAAGCGGTCCGGCGGCAAGGGGATCACCATCGTCCAAGGGGGCGACGCTGGCACCGCCGAGGGGGACTTCGCGACCTGCCTCGTCTGGTCGTCGCGCCGGGGGCAAGAGCTCCCCGTGTTGATGATTGTGACGAACAATCACTTCGGCATTTCGACCCCCTTCGAAGGGCAGCACGGCGAGACCTACATCGCCGACCGCGGCAAGGCCTTCGGGATGCGGACGGAAGTCATCGACGGGAACGACCCGGAGAACGTGTATGCTGCACTTTCTCGGGCGATGGACTACGTCCGCACCGAAAAGAAGCCCTTCCTGATGGAGGCTATGGTTTCGCGCCTTTACGGCCACTCGTCGGCGTCCGGTGCGAACTACAACGCTGGCGAAGCCGACTGCCTCACCCGCTTCGAGGCGAAGCTCCAGGCGCGCGGCCTCATCACCGCCGAGGCCTGCGAGCAGCTTCGTGCAAAGTACACGCAAGAACTCCTCGAGGCTTCGAAGCGCGTTCGTGAAGAGCTGCCGCCAGAGCCGGAGACGATCTGGAATCACATTTTCGCCGACACCGACCACGTGGGCGACGCCGCCCGCGGCGCCGCAAAATCTGAAGGAGATCGCTGACCATGGCGACCTTGGTTCAAGCCATTCGTCTCGCACTTCACGTCGGAGAGACGCGCCACGGCGTGACCGACATCTTCGGCGAGGACGTCGGTCCGCCGCTCGGCGGCGTCTTCACCGCGACCCAGGGGCTCAAGACCGCCTGGAACTCGCCCCTCGATGAGCGCGGCATCATCGGCACGGCGATGGGGCTCGCGATGGCTGGCCAGCGCCCCGTCGCTGAGATCCAGTTCTGCGACTACATTTACAATACTATCGACCTGTTGAAGCTCGCCGGGAACACCCTCTGGTGCTCCAACGGCGCCTACAACATGCCGATGGTCTGCATGACCCCCGTCGGCGCCGGCATCCGCGGCAGCGTCTACCATTCGCACTCCTTCGACGCGACGGCGACCCACATCCCGGGCTGGAAGATCGTCATCCCGTCGAACCCGCGCGACGCGTATGGGCTGCTCTTGTCAGCGATCGTCGACCCGAACCCGGTCATGTATCTTGCACCGAAGGGGCTCCTTCGCGCGAAGGCGAACGGCCCCGACGAGCGGATCCCCGGCGAGCCCGACGACGACCGGCTCCTCTCGAAGATGATCGACGCCCCTCTCGGCGACCGAAGCCAGTGGACGCCCCAGTGGCCCGCCGTCGAGGACCTCTTCATTCCGATCGGCGAGGCGCGCGTCGCCCGGCGCGGGTCTCATGTGTCGGTCATCACCTACGGACGCACGCTCCCGATGGCCGTCAAGGCCGCGGAAGAACTCGCAAAAGAAGGGATCGATACCGAGGTCATCGACCTCCGCTCCCTCCACCCCTACGACTGGCCCGCGATCGTCGCTTCGGTGAAGAAGACTCACAAAGTCCTCTTCGTGAATGAAGAGACGGAGGTCACCAACTTTGGCGAGCACCTTATTCGCCGCACCGTCGACGAACTCTTTTACGAATTGTGGGCCGCGCCGAAGCTCCTCGCCGGCGCCTTCGTGCCGGGCATCGGCCTCGCAGACAACCTCGAAAAGGCGAGTGTTCCCCAGCTCGAAGGGATCATCGACGCCGTACGCACGCTCCACCGTCACCAGCCCTGAGGGGCGTTCCCCGCGTGTCGGAACAGCAATTCTTCTTCGGAAGGATTGCTGTTTGTTTTTGTGGGGTTCTGCCAGCGAAATTGCGGGAAGCGTCGCGAAGCGCCCGTCCGCCGCTCACGGGCGCTTCGCGACCATTCGCCCGTCGGCGGCCCCCTTTCCGCCGGAAGCTGTGGAATGCTCGCGCCGTGCTCCGTGCGACCCTCCGTGCCCTCGCCGCGCCCCGCCGCGCCGTTCCTGTCGTGCTTGTCGCGGTCCCTGTATTGTACCTGCAAGAGCGCTACTCCGGGGACCCCCTCGGGCTTCCGCTCGGCGTCGCTCTCGTCCTACTCTTCCTCCTCACCGCACCGGCCGCCTGGCGATCCCTCTTCCCGGCGACGGAGGAGGTCCGCGACGGCTTCGTGCGTCTCGGCCTCTACGGCGCCGTCGGTGTGGCCGTGATTGCGACGGCCGGCTCGGTCATTCCGCGCCTTCTCGGCATTCCGCCGACGTTCATGACCACGCGCCCGTCGCTGCTGGTCTGCCTGGGCCTCTATTGGGCCGGCGGGTGGGGCCTCGCCCGCGACATCGACCTCGAAGAAGGGTTCTCCCGGGAGCGCGCGCGCGCGGAGCGCCTCTCAAGGGAGCGGGAAGAGGCGCGATTGCTTGCACTCCGCAATCACCTCGACCCCCACTTTTTGTTCAATACTCTCAACGCGATCGCCGAGTGGTGCCGCGAAGATGGCCTCGTCGCTGAGCAGGCGATCCTGCGCCTCTCGGAGATGCTCCGTGCGGTGCTCGCTGGCATCCAGGAAGAGCGCTGGCCCCTCGCGAAGGAGGTCGCCATCGTACGCGATTTGTTTGAGCTTCATCGCATTCGGGACCCAGACGCGTTCCGTCTCCAGATGGACGTCCCCGCCGTTCTTCCGGATGTTCGCGTGCCACCCATGCTCCTCCTCCCGGCGGCGGAAAACGCGATGAAACACGGCCCCGGCGCCGGCCATCGAGGCGACGTCTCCTTCGCATTGACCGATGATGGAAATTTCTTGGTTGTGACTATTGAGAATCCGGGCGAATTCCGGGGCCCGCGCCAAGGCGGCCACGGCCTCGAAATTCTTCGAAAGCGTGTCGCCTCGGCGACCGACGGACGCGGCTCCGTGGCGATGAGCGCCATCACCGCCGAAGGTCCCGGCCGAACCCGCACAACCATCACCCTCCCGAAGGGGAGCCTCTAGACGGCTCCGTCAGATTGCAGAAAAGAAGGAATATCGATGAGTTTGCCCCTTCGTGTATTGGTTTGCGACGACGAAGCGATGGCACGTAAGCGGGCCGAGCGATTGGTCCTTGCGGCGCCGAACGTCGAACTCGTCGACGCCGTTTCTGGCGCCGACGAATGCCTCGCCCGCGTCGCCGACCACGACTACGATGTCGTATTTCTCGACATTTCCATGCCAGGAAAGAATGGTCTCGAGGTCGCGCGCTTGATGGCCGAACCGCGCCCGTACATCGTCTTCTTGACCGCCCACCCCGAGCACGCTGTCGACGCTTTCGACGTCGGCGCCGTCGACTATTTGGTTAAGCCGGCCGACGAAGAGCGCGTCGCCCGCGCCCTCGACCGCGCGCGCAAGTACCTGGAGCAGCCGGTCGCGCCCCGTGCCGGGGATCGCGGCGCGCCGCCCAGCCGTCTCGCGCTTCCGACGCGTGACGGCGCAGTGCTTCTCGATCCGCTTGAAATTACGCATTGTTTGTTCGATGGGTCGCTGGTGACCGTCGTCGCCAAGGGGAAGAAAGTCCTCACGGATCGCACCCTCACCGAGCTCGAACAGCGGCTGCCACACCTGCTTCGCGTCCATCGGCGGGCGCTGCTCAATCTCGATCGCGTCGAGCGCCTCGATGCGCTTGCGACCGGCGGCTACCGGGCGGTCACCGACCTCGGCGACGCCGTCGAGATTTCCCGGCAGACGGCTCGCGAGCTCCGTCGGCGCCTCGGGATCACCGCCTGACGGCACGAGCCGATCGGTCGCCGAGCGTTCCGGTCGCAAACCGTTGGTGAGCGGCTCCAAGGGCTCGGTGAGCGGCGGAAAATCTGGAAATATCTGTGCAAATATAGGGGGATGGAAGAAGCGCTCCCGCCCGCCGAAGACCCGCAACCGATCCTCACGCCGCCGACGGAACCCTCCGCCGTCCCCGAGACAGCCCGTCCATTCGCGACCGCCAGCGAAAGTTCTGGGAGCGGCGTCGCGAGCGCCCCCTACCGAGGCGTCTGGCGCCCCGCCGATGCGCAGATGTTCCGCCGCGTGGCGCCGCGCACGACGCCCCTTTCGCTCCTGGCGCTCGTCGGTCTTCTAGGTAGCTGCTCGGAATCTCCTTTTCGGAGTGCGACACGTCCTCGCGAA
>DYPH01000126.1 GCA_020720045.1 Sorangium cellulosum
CTAGGGAAATGCATTCCGCGCCCTCCGCAACACCGCACGCCCCTCTCTCGTCTTTCGGTCGCTCGGAGCCGGTCATTCGCACGATCGCGATGCCGGCCGACACGAACCCTGCCGGCGACATCTTCGGCGGGTGGCTGATGGCAAACATGGATCTTGCAGCCGGGAACATCGCAACCCACCACGCACGCGGCCGTGCGGCGACCGTGGCCGTCGATGGCATGGCGTTTCTGAGTCCCGTCCTCGTCGGCGACGAGGTGAGCTTTTACGGCACGATCGTCGAATCGGGGCGCACGTCGATGAAAATCAAAATCGAAGCGTGGCGGCGGAAGCGCGAGGACGACGTCACCGTGAAAGTCACCGAAGCGACGTTTGTATTCGTCGCAATCGGCGAAGACCGGCGCCCGCGGGTTTTGCCCAGCTACGCCGGCTAGCGCAGAGACCGCCCGCTCCGACGCGGCTCAGTACTGAGTGGTGAATGTATTTCGTTTTGCGGAGACCGCCCACGTGAGCCCGCGAACGTGGCGGTCGATGCAACTCGCAACGGCGCCGTTCGGGGGGTTCGTTGTCACGGTCACGCCCATGGCACGTCCGCCGCGGACGGCGACCCGAACTGTCACCTTCATGTCGTTTGGCGCGCCGCAGCTCGAAACGAAGGCGGCGTTCGACATCGGACCATTGAGTTGCCCATTGGACAGCTCTTTCGCGTCGGCCGTCGCAGAGAGGTCTTCGGGGACGTTCAAGGCCGCTTCGTAGCTCAAGCCACCGGGGAAGTTTGCGCCCGCGGCGCCTGCCCCACCGCCGCCGCCGCCGCCCTTGGGCTTGTCCTGACCTTTGAGACCGCCGCCGGCGCCAGAAAGGTCCAGGGCAGCCTGATCGGCAGAAATATCAGTGCCTTGCTTCTTGGTTCCTCGCGCCTGAACGACGAAGAAAACGCCAACGCCGAGGAGCGCGATGGCGACGCCAACGCCGACAAAGGACTTCGTCCGCGACGCGTTTACTTCCTTCTTTTCCAGAGCAACGACCGCCTTCTTCTCTTCCGCCACCTGGCGATGGATTTGCGCGTGCTCGGCGAAAGGGGCGAAGTCCGGCCACTCGGAAATCAGTCGCGTTTGACCGGCAACTTCATCGCGGATCGAATCCGAAAGAACAAAGAGACCACTCCCGATCTGTTGAAGCAGCTCAACCGCACTAAATGGACCGTGATCCATGAAGTTCTTCGAGACGACGTAGCGGGGCCGTGGGTCTGCCTCAAGCCGCGCTTTCAGATCGCTGAGCGCACTCGTTGCGTCTTGGCGCTTTGGGGCGACCGCCGCGGAGGTCGCCCCAACTTGCGGGAGCGGCGCCGCCTTCGGGATGCTCGGCATGGCGCCGCCGGCAGCTCCCGGTGCCATCGAGATGGCGATGTCGATGTCGTCGTCCATCTGAACAGGGATCGACAAAGTTTCGTGGGCGGCACGACGGACGGCGGAGTTCCCACTGACGAGCGCCGCAAGCGCATCTGCGAGCGCACCGAGGTCGGCCGGGCGCCCCGTCGGATTCGCAACAAGTGCGGCCCCCACAAGCGCTTCGACGCCCGGATGCACGCCAGGCGCCGCCTCGGTCGGCCGCTTCATGCCCGGACCAACGGAAGCAAGCGTAACCGCTTCATAAACCATCGCGCCAAGCGCGTAGACCGAGGCGCGCGCGTCGGGCTTTCCGCCGGTCTCAAGCTCTGGGGCGAGACATGCGCGGTCGGCGGGGTCGGTCGGGGCGCTCCCAGGCCCCTCCGCGAGCGTCGCGCTCCCGTCGGCGGTGCAGAGGACGCGCGCCGGATAGACGTAAAAGTGCTCCCCAGCGCTGTGCCGGGCCGCCACAACCCGCGTCAACGGAACGAGAACCGCCACCGCCTCCGCGAGAGAGAGCGGGCGCCGCTCATTCTTGCGGGCATCCAAAAGTGAACGAAAATCGATGGATGCACCGACCGGCACGCCGGCAGGAAGACGACCGGCGGAGGACGGAAGGGATTGCGCAGACATGGGGGCGAGACTTTACGCGATGCGGCGCCCTCGCCTCAAGGACACTCGACGATTCTTGCGTCGGGAAATGCAAAAACCTCGGCGGCACCAAGAGGTGCCGCCGAGGTTCCTCACGCAAGACCCAGGAGCCTAGCGGCTAAGCTCCAGTCGCTTGGAGAGCGCAGTCTCGAAGAGGCCGTCGGGGTCCAATTCAGCTTTCAATGCGCGAAACTTCGACAGCCGTTCCTCCCCATACGCAGCCTTCAATTCCTCGGGACGCAGGACTGAATCCTTCGCCATATAGAAGCGTCCGCCCGCCTTCAGTACGATTTGTGTCATCGTATCGGTCAGAGCAGTAAGTGCATTTCGGTCGGCGGGTACCGGAAAGTCCATCGCCATCGACCAACCGTCTAGCGCATGCGAAAGCAGGAATTTATCCGGTCGATGCCGCTTCAACACAGCCAAATAAGGGGGCATTCCGGCACGATGGGATGCCTCAAAGATCGCCTTCATGGCGTCGAGGGCGGTACCGTCCGGAATGAAGACCTGGTACTGAATAAAGCCGCGATCGCCGTACGCGAGACGCCAGTTCGGCACATAGTCGAGCAAAAAGGCAAAAGCCACGTGGCTCTGAATATAGGTCTTCCCATGATTGAGCTTCGACATGAAGTACTTCATGGAGTTCACAAACGTGATGAAGAACCTGCTCATGAACGGACGCAGGAAACGCCAGAGGATCGACTTCGGAACGCCGAGAATCGTCGACGGGAGCCCCTGAATTTCCGTGTGCGAGAGTTCACCAGAGGCCGGATCCTCAGCGGCCGTCAGGTAATTCGCCTGGTGGATCTCGCCACGGCCGAGCTCCCCACCCTCCGCAGTGCCGTCTACCCAACCGACGAGGTAGTCGGAATGGGGGAGCCGCTCGCGGAACATGGCAAACATCCCTTCCAAGTTCGGCGCCGCCATCGCCTCAACGCGCAAAAAGCCGCTTTCGACCTTGTGCATTTGAAGGCGAATATTCGTGATGGCGCCGAGTAGCCCGAGACCGCCGATCGCCGCGTGGAAGGTCTCCGGATTCTCGTCACGGCTGCACGGAATTTCCCGTCCGTCGGCGGTGACCAGCGTAAATCCCAGGACGTGGTCGCCAAAGGGGCCCTGCTTGAAGTTGTTCTTCCCGTGGATGTTCATCCCGAGGCAGCCGCCGAGCGTCGGCCGCATGGTGCCGGGGACAACGGCCGGCCAGAAGCCATCGACGAGCCCACGGCGCCACAAATCCTCCACAGTTACGCCAGGTTCTGCGACGAGAATCCCGGTTTCCGGGTCCCAAGAAACAACCCGACGGAGCTGGGTGACATCGACAACGATGCCCCCCTCGTTGATCGATGCATCGCCGTAGCTCCGCCCCGATCCACGAAACGTAATCGGCAGCTTCTCGGCGCGGGCGGCCGCGATGACTTCCAAGAGTTCCGCGTGATTCCGCGGTGAAACGAAGCGAGAAGATGCGGCAACGGATCGTCCGAATCCATCGACAACACGCATCGGTGCCGTGTCGCGAAGCGGAGTGACGATGGTGGAAGAGGTCGCTTGAGAAAGAGTGGTGGCAGCCATCAGAAGTTCATCTTTCGGAAGATGAAGGAGGGAATGTTTCGGACGATAAACGCGACGAGCGCCCACCGACTCGGGACGAAGGCGCTGGCGCTCACTTCCGAACGAGCCAGCGCAAGCGACTGCGATGCCGCTTCGTCCGCAGAAACGAGCCAGAAGAGCCCCTTCATGCCTTTGGTCATTGCGGTATCGACAAAACCCGGTTTGATCGTGACGACGTTGACGCCGTATCGCGAGCACCGGTTTCGGAGCGACTCCAGGTAGATCGAGAGGGCACCTTTGCTGGTGCAATAGGCGGGATTTCCACGACGACCGCGCTCGCCAGCAATGCTCGAAATGCCTACAATCGTTCCAGATTTCGCCGCTTCGAAGCGAGCCGCCGCGGGATTCATCCATCCCATTGCGCCGAGAAGATTGACGTCAATCATCTGCTTATCTTTGGCGAAGTCGTACTCGCCTTCCTCGATCTTCGGCATCACGCCGGCGGCGTAGATGAGGACATCAAGGCCGCCGAGCTTGGCTAC
The DNA here is from genome assembly GCA_020720045.1 of Sorangium cellulosum. Lineage (GTDB taxonomy): Bacteria > Myxococcota_A > Polyangia > Polyangiales > Polyangiaceae > JAAFHJ01. The sequence goes on from DYPH01000126.1 coordinate 4,124, forward strand.
GACGGCATCGAAAGTGCCACGAATCGAATCAAAGTCCTGGACGTCGTGGACTTGGGTCGTGATTCGTCCGAAGGCAAGCGGATCTTTTTCGAGCTCTTTCAGCTCCTTCTCGCGCCGACCGAGGACAACTACCTGCGCGCCGGCTCCGGCAAGTTGAAGCGCCATCGCGCGCCCAATTCCCGTCGAACCGCCTACCACAATCGCCTTCTCGTACTTCGCCACAGCTTCCTCCGCGCGTCGCCGGGGCGCCCCGGCGAGCGTACGATCCCGCGCGGTTCATGCCGCGCGAAGCGCCGACGGAAGTGAGACCGCCGCGCCTTCCGCGTGCCTAGCCAGATGGCCGGGAACGCTGCGAATCGCCTGCACAGACAGCCGATCCGCGAGCGCCCCATACCACCAATCGGCGTCTACGCCCTCAAAACGTGCCGTTCGGGCAGCGGTATGGGTCGCGAGCAGACGTCAAGAAGGCGCGAAGGGGCGGCGATCGGTCAAGACTGCGAAGGGGGGCCGTCTTCGTCGGCATCGTCGCCTGCTTCATCGCCGTCGTCGTCGCGCGACTCCGCCCCAACGTCGTCCTCGTCATCGTCGTCGTCGGGTGACCTATGCGGTACGGCTACCGGGGCAACCGGACCAGGCCCATCAAGGGTGTGGCCGCGCCCCCGGGTCGCCTTGGCGATTCGCGCGGAGAGTTCTTCGAGGCTGGCGCGCGCCCGCTCTCGGCCTACAACGCGATAACGGCGAGCAAACTCGAGCACATATACAATTGGCCAATCGCGGACGTCTTCATAGGCGTCTTCACACCCGGCAAGGCGGAGCGCATTCCGGACGGCATCCTCGCCAAGTGCCGCAAATTCCTCGATTTGGTCAAAGCGCCCCGGGCGCACGAGTGCCGGTTCGAGGCGCTCAGGGTCGTTCGCGGTGGCAAAGAAAATTCGAATGTTTTTTCGATGAAAAAGCTCGAGAGTTTCAAGCAGCTGAGCCTGAAAACCGACGCGATCAAAGTCGTCTACGACGATCGCTTCTGGACGAAGAAGTTCGATCAGTTGCGCAAATGCGTCGGGATCAAAATCGAGGAGTTGCTCGACGCGAAAACGTGCATAGCGCATGCCTAGGAGGTGGCAAATCTCGCGGACGGCGGTACTCTTGCCGGTCCCCGGAGGGCCCCAAAGGAGAACGCTCCGCGGAACGCCAAGCGCCGAATAGCCACGCAAATCTTCCGCAAGCGCCGTTGCGGCGGCGGAAGGCATCGCGACGACGGTGTCGTCAATGTCGAGCTTCCAGCCGGCATCTTTCGGGCGGCAATGAATCACCACATTGGCAGTGCCGAAACGCTGCCAGATGCGCTCACGCACGTAGGCAAGCACCCGCTCCGCCTCGTCGGGACTGGCAGAAAAGCCAGTGACGGCGTCCTGGCGGAACTCGCGCGCGAGATGCCAGGCAACCGGCCATTCGCGGAGACGAACGGCGTGGCTGCCGTTTGCGCCGGAAAGTGGAATCACGTCGCGGGCGTCGTCAGCGAGGCAGGGGACCACCGCCCCAGCGATGCGCCGGTCGACGATCTCGACGAAGCCGAGCTCCGCGATGTAGTCGTCCCAGTAGGGCTTGTAGTCGCGCGCGAAGACCTTGGCCGTAGAAAAGACCAGGTTCGCTCCAGTCAACAGGCTCGGACTGGCTCGAAATTCCTTCGCTTTGTCGACGAGTGCGACCGCGCTGGTGAGCGTGTCTTTCCACCCATTGGACTCGACGTTGTTCCAAAGTCGGAGACTGAAATCCCGGAGATACGCACGCGTCAGAGCCACCGGCGCCACTTACACCTTTGATCCGGAGGCCGCTCAGGAAAGCGTTGTCGCTTGCAGTCGGTTTCCCTTACTGCCGGGGTACGGATCACTTGCACGGGAAAGTTCTCTATGCTTTTCTTTCCTCAGAAAGCTGAACATGACGACCTCTACCAAGCGCCATGCATCGACGGAAGCCGTGCAAGCGGTACAGCCCACTTCGACGGGGGCGGTGCTGGCAAAAGCGGCGACGCGTGCCGCGGAGCGCCTCGGGCTCTCCCAGCGGGATCTCGCGCGGATTGTCGGCCTCAGCGAGGCGAGCGCCTCGCGAATGGTACGCGATCCTTCACGCGTTCCCCTCGAACCAACATCAAAAGAGGGGGAGCTCGCCCTGCTTTTCCTTCGCGTGTTCCGAAGCCTCGACGCACTCGTGGGTGGCGACGGAACCGCAGCCCGCGCCTGGCTTCACCCGGAAAATCTTCATTTGAATGGCGTTCCCGCAGAGCGCATCCGTACGGTAGAGGGGTTGGTTCATGTCGGTGAATATTTGGACGCATTGCGCGGGGCCTTCTGAGATTGGTCCGCGCACGGCCGTCGGTCACCGCGTCGTAGAAGCCCAGCACGAAAATGCCACACGGAAGCTCGTCGACAGCGACGACGAACAAGCCCTCCTTGAGGCACTTATCGACAGCCACGCGAAGCCGCCGATGCCCCCCGGTGAGCGGTTCTCGTCGCTTCATTACCTGCTCGTAACCCCCTTTCGCCACCCGCCGCTCAGGAATGGGTCCCGCTTCGGTCGGCGCCATGAGCGGGGGATCTGGTACGGATCCTGCGACATTCGCACAGCGCTCTGCGAAGTCGCCTACTACCGGCTGATCTTCCTCGAAGGGACGACCGCAAATCTCGGTCTTCAGGAGGTCACGCTCTCGGCCTTCAAAGCAAAGATCGCGGCGACTCCTGCCATCGATCTGACCCAAGCCCCCTTCGATGTGTTCCGCGAAGAACTCTGTTCGCCGACCGACTATCGCGCAGCCCAAACGCTCGGAAGTGCGATGCGTAGCGCCGGCGTTGAAGCCTTTTTCTTTCGTTCGGCACGCTATCGCCGCGAAGCGACGACCGACGAATCAGGAACAAATCTAGCTCTTTTCGAGCCAGTCTTCGCCGGGAGGACGCCAACAGGTCTGTCCTCGTGGCGGTGCAGCTACACAAAAGAGCGCGTCGAGTTTCGCCGAAATGGCGTCTTGACGAAGCCGGAGCGACACGTCTTTCTTCGCGAGCAATTCCTCGTGGAAGGTGCCCTTCCCCACCCGGCGACTTGATTCAGTTCGCCGCGCGCGGCTTCACGTCAAGCTCGTGCATCGTCGCCCGCTTCCGTTGCATCGCCTCGATCATGGGGGCTAGCTTCTCTTTGTCCTTCGACAGATCCAGCTTCTCTTCCGGGTCGGTCGCGAGGTCGAACAGCTGATAGAGATTACCGCCTGAATGGATGAGCTTCATCCCGGGACCATCTCCGTGAATGAGCGCGCGGCGCATCCCCGTGTAGGGCCCGATCGGCATGTCGATGTAGACGTCACGTTCCGCAAACTTTCCCGGTTCCGACGGAAAAAGATCGTCCATCAGCGAGCGCCCGGAGAGCTCCCCTTGCGGCGGCGGTGCGATCCGCAGGAGATCGAGAATCGTCGGTACCAAGTCGATTTGACTGCGTTTATTGGGCACGTGGTGGGGCGTAACGCCAGGCACGTGAATGATAAGCGGTACCCGCGCGAGCGACTCCCAGATCTCGAAGCCGTGAAAACTCATTCCGTGGTCGCCAAAGGCTTCACCGTGGTCGCTTGAGACCACAATGACCGTCTCTTTCGCGTATTTCTGCGCCTGAATGTAGTCGAGAATGCGACCAATTTGCGAGTCGGTGAACCACACTTCGCCGTCGTAGGCGGCGCGCACCTGTTCGGCGCCCGTCTTGGCTCCCACGGCGAAATCGGGCTGCCCTTTGTGATGGACGTACATCGCGTGCGGGTCGAGGAAATGGACCCACAGGAAGAACCGCCCCTCAACGTTTTCCGGTTTCGCGAGCAACTTCAATGCGGCATCGGCGAGCTTATCGCTGGTCGTTGCGTCATCCTCGTCGCTTCCCGACGGCGGTGGTTTCGCGGACAGGTCCCAGGTATCAAACCCCTGCGTGATGCCGCTTCCTGGGCCAATGTAGCCGAGCGAAGCAGCTCCAAAAGTCCGAAATCCCGCCATTTTTAGGCGTTCCGCGAGGAAAACATTTTCCGGGGGATAGGCGGTAAAGTGACCGCCGTCGCGGGGAGTTTCCGAGGGATATTTGCCGGCCATGATCGGTCCAACGCTCTTCCCCGTGTAAGAGGCCATCGCGTAGGCTCGATCAAAGACCACCGATTGAGCGGCGAGCTTGTCGAGCTCGGGGGTCGTCTCTTTTGCGTAGCCAGCAAAGTGCTGGTCGGCGCGCATCGTGTCGACGGTCAGGAGCACGAGGTTGTAGTCGCCGCGAATCGGGCTCACTGCAGCGGGTGCCTTCGCTGCCGCGGGCGCCTCCTCGACGAGGGTAAGGTCGGCCCCCGAGCAGTCTTCGTCGATCCCATTCCCCGGAATATCAAGGGCATTCGGGTTTCTACGACGGTCGCGGTCGTCGCAGTCGCCGCCGCCGAACCAGGGGGACGCCCCGTCGTGGTCGCGGTCGACAAGCTTCCGGACCGCCTTCTGCGCGACGGCCGCGAGCTTCCCGTGCTGCTCGATGGAGAGGCTCGTCGTCGCGTCGACGCGAGGCCCCTGTTGGGCCGTGCAAACGAGCCCCGCCACGATCGCCGCCGGCGGGAGGAGCGCTCCGGCGCCAACGCGCGGCGCAAAGGCTCCACGCCCAAAGAGGGTCGCGAGCCAGGCGCCGAGGGCGAGCAGCGCCAGGTGCCCGACAGGGACGAGGTCGAGTTCTGGCCGCGCAAGAACGCCAAAAATAGACGCAAAAGCGGTACCTTCACCATTCCCATCGCCGCCGTGAATGCCGCGGGCCACCACGAAGACGGCAGTTCCGCTGCTCGCGAGAAACACCCACCCGGGGTCGAGCCGTGTGGCGGTCTTTTCGGCGATGGCAGCAAAGAAGCGGCGCAGCGGGACGACGAGCGCCAACACCACCGCGGCAGCGACCGCAAGAATCAGGAGGCTCGTGAGGGCAAGCGCCGCCCCGACGGCAAGCGGGTTCGGGGCGGGCTCGGTGCCAACCCCCGCGAAAATCGCGCGTGCCGCGTAAGCCCATGCCGTCGCCGCAAGCACCGCCGCGATCGGCGTGGCTGCGGCAAGCGGCACCCGACGGGAGCGCTCCCAGCTCGACGCCGCCCGACGACGCGCGGCATGTTCCCAAGGAAATTCAGGTGGATCCCCTTCGAGCACGAGATGCGCGACGCCGACGGCTGCGCCGACAACGAGGCCGATCGGGGCAAGGACCGCTATGACCGGAAGGAGGTGGCCAGAACCGACGTAGCGCCCTTCGAGGACCGCAGCGATGGGGGTCGCCGCGACGCCCCCCGCCGTCGCCGTCACGAGCCGAACCAACGACGACGCAAACCGCGAATTCGCTGCGCGCGGGCTGCCTTCGTTCCGATTCCCCTTCGACTCGCTCGCCGGCTCGCTCACGGAACCGCTCTAGCCGAAATCTAGCGACGCCGGGCGAGCGGATGCGTGCCGTCGTAGACTTTGAGCAGGTGATCCAGGCTGACGTGGGTGTAGCGCTGGGTCGTCGAAAGCGAGGCGTGGCCCAGAATTTCCTGGATGCTCCGAAGGTCGGCCCCCCCCTCAAGCAGGTGCGTGGCGCAGGTGTGACGGAGCGCGTGGGGATGCAAGTCGGCGCGACCGGCACCAAGCGTCCCCCACTTCTTGACGAGATTTTGGACGGTGCGAACGGTGATCCGTGTCCCCCGATTGGAGAGGAAAAGCGCGCGGTTCGGCCGATCTTCCCGCGTTAATGCGTCGCGAACGTTCATGTAGTGCGCAAGCATTTCGACGGCGAGTTCGCCGACCGGGACGACGCGCTCCTTGTTCCCCTTGCCGACGACACGGACGGCACCGACGCCGACGCCGACGCCGCCGACATCGAGATCGACGAGTTCGGACACGCGAAGGCCGGACCCATAGAGGAGCTCCAACATCGCTTTATCGCGAGCGATTTCTGCCGGTTTTGGCGCCCGTGCCGAACCGTCGGTCTCCGGCGCTTCGACGACGCCCTGGGCGGCATCGACGTGGAGGAGGGTCGGCAGGCCACGCCGAATCTTCGGGCTCCCGAGCGTCTCCGTCGGGTCAGTTTTTGCGACACCCTGCCGGCGAAGGTACTTAAAAAAAGTCCGCAAAGCCGAGCCTTTACGCGCAACGGTCGCCGCTTCCGGCGGCTTCGTCCCCCCACCGCCGGGCCCGCCTTGAAGCGACCCAAGGAAGCTCCGGAGCAGGTAGATGTCCACGTCAGCGAGCTCGATCTCTTTGCCTTTTCGCGAGGCGGGCTGGCGCGCATGGGCGAAGGTCACGAGGGCGGTGAGGTCGCGACGGTAGGCGGAAACGGTGTTTGGAGAGGCGCGGCGTTCCCGTTCCAGGTAGTTCACAAACGTGGAAACGGCATCGACGAGGAGCACGTAGTCACGCTACCACGATGAGGATCCCGTGAGAAATTCCAGGACTTGGTGACGGCACCCGCTCTTCCCGGTTGGCGAAAACGACTTCCGCGGCCGCTCCGTGCCCAGCGGGTGCGCGGCCTTCGCGCCTGGGGACGCGCCCTCCGCGAGCGAAACACGCCGCTTCGCGTCGGACTCGCGTTTGCCACGGGGACCTTCGTCGGCGCCGGCCCGTTCTTCCCCGTGCATGGCTGGGTCGCCCTCTTTGCGGCAACGACGCTGCGACTCAATCGGGTATTCACCTTCGTCGGATCGCGAATCTGCGTCTTTTTTATCTTCCCGTGGATTCTTTGGGCCGAAGTAAACCTCGCCCACGCTCTACGGACGGGCACCTTTGCGACCATCGACCGTGCGCACATTCTCGACAATCCACGCGCCCTCCTGGGGGACGCCCTCCTCGGCTGGATTCCCGTCGGAGGCCCGCTCGCAATTCTCAGTTTTTCAATCGGTTACCTCTGGGCGACCTTCCGGATGCGCCGCCGAGCCCGCCGCTTCGCAACGCGGAAATCGGAGCCGAAACTTCCGATTCCCGGGCATTGAATCGCGAGGATACCCCTACTTCGCGCAGGCCGCCTCGACCTCGGCGACCGTCTTCGGAATCGCCTTCGTCAAGTTGTCGTAGCCGGTCTCAGTCACCAGAATATCGTCTTCAATTCGGATGCCGATGCCCGCATAGCGGCCGGCGCATTTCCGATCCTCCGGCGACACGTAGAGCCCCGGCTCAATGGTGATGACCATGCCCGGCTCGAGCGGTCGAGCGTGACCGCCGACGTAGTAGAGACCGACGTCGTGCACATCCATGCCGAGCCAATGGCTTGTACGATGCATGTAATAGGCCTTGTAGCGCTCCTCAACGATCGCGTCGTCAACGGGCCCTTCGATGAGGCCAAGCCGGACGAGCCCTTCCGTGAGCACTTGCACGGTTTCCTTATGAATTCCGTCGATCGTCGCCCCCGGCTTCGTCGCTGCAAGCGCCGCCTCCTGGGCGTCAAGAACGAGCTGGTACAGCTCCCGCTGGGGCTCCGAGAAGGTCCCGTCGGCGGGGAACGTCCGCGTCACATCGCTTGCATAGTACCCGTATTCCGAGCCGGCATCGACGAGCACAAGCTCGCCGGCGCCAATGCGGCGATTGCCGGCACGATAGTGCAAAATACATGCATTTGGCCCCGAGCCGACGATGCTCGCGTAGGCCACGCGCTCGCTCCCGTGCCGGCGGAACGTCGAAAGGAGCGTCGCGTCGAGCTCGTACTCGGCCACGCCGGGGCGGCCGGTCGCCATAAGCGTCGCATGGCCTTCCGCGGTAATTTCCGCGGCGCGGCGCATCAGCGCGACCTCTTCAGCGCTCTTTCGGAGGCGGAGTTCGTGAAGGATCACGCTCGGATCGACGATCTCACTCGGGGTCGTCGTCGTCGCGCGCCCGCGGCCGCGCATGCGATCGAGCGTGCCGAGGACGCGATCATCGTTGGCGCGGTCTTTTCCGAGGCGGTAGTGGAGGCGATCCCGGTCTTCGAGAAGCTTCGGAAGTTCCTCGGCAAATCGCCCAATTTCGTAGGCGGCATCGGCACCGTGCGTGCCTACGGCCCCTTCCACACCGGTCCGCGGGCCGTCCCAAATTTCCCGCTCTTTGTCGCGCGGGCGGACAAACAGCGTGTATGACGCAGCGGTTTCCTCGGTACCGGTGCGAAGCACGAGCACCGAGTCGGGCTCGTCGAGGCCGGTTAGCCAAAAGAAATCGGAATCTTGGCGGTAGTCGTGTTCGACGTCGTTGTTCCGAATGAAGGTTCGCGCCGCGAAGAGGACCGCAACCGCGCGCCCTTTCGCAGCCATCGCTTCGGCGAACGCGCGGCGTCGCGCCGCATAGAGGGAGAGGCTCATCGGCGCGTTTGTTACTCCCAGAGCGGGCGCTCCTCGACGGGGAAATGCGCCGCGCCTCACTTCCCAGGCCCTCGGCCACGGCACCGATCAAATGATCAGGTGGGATAGATCCCCACAAAGTTGCTCGTTCGCGTCTTGACCGGTCAAACTTCCCCCTGTGAACCTCTCCGTCCCCCCGTCCTCCGCCGATGACCGCCGCAAACGCCGCTCGAACGATCCGCTGATCGCCCTCCACCACCACCTCGCAGAGACGCGCAGGAAAGCCTCCGCCACGGCGGTCGTCCTCGCCGACATGCAGGGGGTCGTCGTCGCCGGTGCGGGCGCCTGGCCGGTCTGCGAAGAACTCGCCGCCTACGCCCCCCTCCTCGCCCACGCGACGACCACGGAAGAGCGCTTCGCCGATATCTCGGTCTCCTCGTTTGAGTTTGAAGGGCAAGCGCTAATTCTAGCCGTCCGAAGCGCCAACAAAGCCTCGGAATCGCAAGATCTTTTTGATCCGAGCGTGCGCGGTATTCGCCGAATTCTCGCCGCCTGACTCGTCCTCCGATCCGGCGTCTCGCCGGGCGGAGACAACCGCATCCACTCCCTGGAGTAGCTCGTGGATCTCAAGCGCTTTCGACCGGTCTTCGGTGTGGTGTTCCGCTTCCTTTCCGCCTGCGGGCCGCGGAAAGAAGCGGCCGTTGCTGCCGAAGAACTCCCCGAGCTGCCAAAAGTCGGATCGGAGGCGGACGTCCCCTCGTTTGTCGATTCCGGATCGGCGTTTGTGAAGGCACGCGCGGAGCACCCTACGCGTATTGTTCGTGTCGTGCAGGCGGGGACGCCTCCCCAAGAGGGGACGCCCCCCCACACCGACGCCAGCGACGGGACTTGAGGCGACCGTGTATCCAGGGCGTCTCGGACCGATGCATGCGTATCGCAGCAAAGATCCTGGCGATTCTAAGAAGCATCCTCTCGTTGTGTGGGCCCATGGAAACTTCAACGGCGGGATCGACGTCGGCGAAATGGACCGGCTCGAGCCGCAAAATCCAAATCGCCAAAGCGGCGCGATCACAGCCACCTTTCGGAAGCAGGGAATCGCCGTACTGATCCCGACGTTTCGTGGAGAGAGCGGAAATCCGGGGCGCTACGAGGCGCTCTTCGGCGAGGTCGACGACTTTCTGGCCGCAGCCGCCTACGGCGCAGCGCTCCCCTGGGTCGACGCCGACGAGGTCTATTTTGCCGGCCACAGCACCGGTGGCGCCCTCGTCCTGCTCGCTTCTGCGGCATCGCGGCGCCACGTGGCGACGTTCGCCTTTGGCCCCGTCGCGCGCGTCCGCGATTATGGCCCCAAAATCGCGCCGTTTTCCACGACGGGCGCCGGGGCAACCCGTGAATGGGAGCTGCGAAATCCCGAGCAGTGGGTGCACGCCATCCAATCGCCGGTCTTCCTCATCGAAGGGGCCGATGGCGGAAATGCAGAAGATATTCCGCTCCTTATGAAGGCGACGCGCTCACAGGGACTTGCCCTTCAAGGGCACGTGTACGAAGGTTTCACGCACGTTTCCATTTTGGGGCCCGGTGGTGACTTCGCCGCCGCGAAAATCGCCTCAAATCGGCCTGTGACGGATTGGGTACTTCCGACTAAATTCTAGAAATTCCGCGAGTTGGAAGAGCACTTGACGCGTCGCACCACCGACGCGTAGGTGTCAATGCATCATGAGTGACGAAGACGACGAGCGCGAGATCCCGAGCGACAGTGCCCCTGAGGTCCGTCGCCGTCGTCTCGACAGCGCCATCGGCGAGCTCGTGAAGCGCGCTGTAGAAATTGGCGTGGAGAAGGCCCAAGAGGCGCCGGACAACCTGAAGCACTTCCTTCACGAGCGGAAGCTTCCGAAAGATTTCGCAAATGTTGTCTCCGGGTCCGTCGATGACGCGAAGGAGGGGATTTTTCGCGTGGTCGCCGCCGAAACGCGCCAGTTCCTTGAGCGACTGAACCTCGCCCAGGAGCTCAAGAGCCTGCTGACGTCGGTAAAATTCGAGATTCACACAACAGTTCGCTTCTCACCGAACGACGCCAAGCCAGACGTCAAAGTCCGAACGGGCAAGCTCGAAGACGATGCACCGCCGGAGCCCGACGGGAAGCGCACGAAGAAGTGACGTCGATGCGTGACGAACGGTGACGGCACACGACGCGGTGTGCTATTGCGCGGCCACGATGACGAAGGCTCTTGCGGCAGGCGGCGAAGTCGACAGCTGGTGTACCAAATGCAAGATGATGCTGAATCACCGCATCATCGCCATGGAAGGGGGCGTGCCCGCGCGGGTGGAGTGCAGCACGTGCAACTCCCACCACAATTTCCGGGCTCGGGCGCCCGGTGAGAAGGCACCCGCGAAGGAGCGGGTAGCGAAGACGGCGTCCGCAGGGACCAAGGCCCCCCGTGGGGCGGCGGCGCGCGGGAAAGCAGCTGCCGAGGAGCGCGCATTCGCGACCGCTCGCGAGCAGCAACAGGCCTGGGAGAAGGCGATTGCCGGGCGCAGCGTTCACGAGTTCCGCACCTACAAGGTTTCGGAAATCTTTGAAGAACGGGAGCTTGTGAAGCACAACAAGTTCGGCGACGGTGTCGTCGTCCGCGTAATCGACCCGAAGAAGGTCGAAGTCCTCTTCAAAGACGGCCCGTTGACGCTCGCCCAGGCGATGCAGCTCCCCGGCTGACGTCTTCGCGGCACCCTTCACCGAATTGCGGTAGGTCTGCGTCGCCATGACGACGTCCCCGCAATCGCTTCGGAAACCTCTGGGCTGGTTGTTCCTCGCTTCTATGGCGTGGAGTCAACCGGCCCTTTCCGATCCTGGCGTTGCCGGCATTGCCGGGCCGAGCGGCGAACGAATCACGCTTGTTCCCGCGGAAGATGGCCACTTCGGGGTCGCTTCCATCGATGGACAAACGAAAATTGCGGCCGGCGGGCGCTTCGATCATCGCGCTTCCGGAAAGGGGCGCGGTCGTCGCACCACGCTCCGGATCACGATCGTCGGTCCGGCCATTTCCTCAGGAAAACGGTGGCTTGTCGTAGGTGGAGAAGGAAAACTCTCCGTCGCACTCACGGCGAAAGTTACCGCGACCGGCGAAGCACGGGGCGACGACGAGCTCTTCATCCCCCTTCCACAAGGGGCGTTTGAGACGCCGGTAGAAATCGTCAATGAGAGCGGCGACGATGGCTGGTGGACGCGACTTCGGGTTGTGGGCGCCATCGAGGGGGTCACCGCAACACTCGACGCGACCAAGGGCTTCGACGGACCGACGCTCGCCACGAAGCTCACGCGCTCTCGGGCAGAGCTGCAGCTCACGGAGGCCGGCGTAGTTCCACGTTGGACGGTCGCCTTTCCCGAGGGGGGCGTTCGCGGCGCTCCACGGCCGCTCACTTTGACGGTGGGGACCGGCGCCACGAGCGTCCCCTACCCGGTTGGAACGTTGAAGCTTGACGGGCCGACGCCGCTCGCCGTGCAGCTCCCCGCGGTGCTTGCCGACGGAACGACCCTCGCCATCAGCGACGGCACGACGAGCGTCCCCTTGGCGCTACCGACGAGCACGGCGCTCGCGACGGTGCTGCGTGCGCGGAAAGTGCTAGCCACCCGCGAATCCGAGGGGTGTGCCTTCTGCGCGGAAAGTTCGCTGGAAAGCACGCGGAATCTTGAGGAGCGCATGAGCGACCTCCTCCTTCACGGCGACCGCGATCCGATGCAAGTCCGAGAACTTGCCGAACTCGATGCCGCCGCGGCCGCGCTGGAAAGCGGCAAAGACCCCTACGCAGGTCGCACGGGCCCCCAGCGACGGGCCTTTCGGTCGCCAATCGATGGAAAACTTCACGAATTTGGGCTCTACGTCCCGGCGGGCCCGACTTCCACAGGCGCCCGCCCCCTCGTCGTCGGCCTTCATGGCCTCCATGGCAAGCCGTTTCCGGCGCTACGGCACCTGTTTGGCGGCGACGACCCCGGACGGGAGCGCGAGTGGGAGGACCGCCACCCGCTGCAGCCGTGGCCCACCTTTGACGGGTTTGTGCTGACTCCCAGCGGGCACGGCGACGCCATGTATCGAAATCTTGGCGAGGAAAACGTCGCACAACTTGTCGCATTGATACAACGCATTCACCCCATTGATCCAAAGAAGATTTCGATCACGGGCATGAGCATGGGGGGGACGGGTGCCGCCGGAATTCCGCTCCATCGGCCGACCACCTATGCAGCTGCGGCCCCCCTTTGCGGCTACCACTCCTGGTTCGTCCGAAACGACCTAAAGGGCGTGTTCATGCGCCCTTGGGAGAAAGCCGCCGCCGAGGAGCGTTCGAACAGCCTCTGGGCGGAGAACGGCGGTCACCTGCCTCTGTACGTCGTGCACGGAACGAAGGACCTCCCGCAGATCAATAGCGGCATTCTGATCCAAGCCTACGAGAAACTCGGCTACTCGATCGTGCACGAGCATCCCGATCTAGGCCACAACGTCTGGCAGACGACCTACGAAGACCTCAAAGGCCTAAAGTGGCTCGCCGCCAAGACGCGCGACCTCCACCCGAGCCACATCCGCTTTCGGACCGACCGGACGCGTTTTGGCACCAGCGACTGGATCACGATCCACGCGCTGACCCGCCCCGACGGCTGGGGGGAAGTCATCGCCGATGCAGGTCCGGTTTCCGCAGGCGGCACGCGCACCGTCCGCGTACAAGCCTCAGGAATCGATGCATTTTCTGTTACGCGCGATGCCGTTCGCATCGGCGACGGCCCCCTCACGATCGCGATCGCTGACGGCACGAAGAAGTCGAGCATCGATGTCCCGGCCGGCGAGCCGGTCGACCTCGTCCGCGGCGCAGCCGGTAGCCTTGAGCGCGGAAAAACCTCCGCAGGCAAGCACGATGCGATCATCGGCCCCTTCCGCGACGCCTTCCACGAACCGCTCCTTTTCGTGTATGGTACATGTATCCTCGACGAGACGCGCCTGCATCGCGAAGTCGCGGAGGCATGGGCGAAGCGTCGGAGCAACGTCGAGGTCACCTACCCGATTCTTTCCGATGTCGAGTTCCTCGCGCAGAAGCAAGCGCTCGGAAACGAGCGAGCTCTGTTCCTTATCGGAGACGCGCGTACAAACGCCGTAACAGCCCAGTTTGACGGGGCGTCGCTCCCCTTCCACGGTGAGGAACACGCCGTGGTCGCGTCGAACGGCCAGCGTTTTTCGGGGGATGAGCTCGGCTACTCCTTCATCACGGCAAATCCTGTCCGCAAAGACCGGTATTTGATCGTCGTAGCCGGCAGCGATCTTCCGGGACTGGCTCGGGCCCTCTCCCTCCCCGAGCTGCTCGGCGATTACGCGGTTTGGGACAAGACGCTCGCCCCGGCGCGCAATCGCCTCGTCCTTGGTCCGGGGCGTCTGCTCGCCGGGGGCCTCTTCGACAACGCGTGGAGGCTCGACCCGGCGACGATGGGCCGCTAGGTAGCTGCTCGGAATTGCAATTTACACGGGATGTGATCAAAGCAA